>JANNJB010000931.1:0-2334 GCA_031405615.1 Vicinamibacteria bacterium
AGCCCCCCACACCCCCGTTCGCTCCGGCGGGCGTGAAGCCCCCCTTCGCTTGGGTGGTTGAGCATATGCGCGCGGGGCCGCAGTTCACCAACGGACTGCGGTGCTCAGCCCCCGTTCGCTCCGGCCGGAATGACAAACGAGCGCCAGCGACTTTGCTCTGGGAGGGGTCCGCATCGCGGAGCCCTCCAGGAATCCGGCCTGCGCTCAGGAGCTTGCAGCATATCCGGGATGACAAACGAGCGTTACGACTTTGGCTGGGAGGGTCCGCGGAGCGGAAGCCTCCAGAAACCCAGCCTTCGCTTGGGAAGCCGAGCGGAGCGGAGCGTGGGGCGCGAAGGAAAAACAAGCGGCCGCACCCGGTGCCAAGCGATTGGACCTCTCGTCACCCCCGGTGCAGCCACTCCGTTCGGCTTGCGGAGGCCCGGGGCCTAGCGCGAACTCCCGTTTACGACCGCGAAACTGACAATCAGCGAGCACGTTTCAACACCGGCGATGCCAATCACACATTTAGAACAGTATTTGAGTAGACTTACGGCGGCGCAGCGTCCGCGCTTCTCCACGAACCCATGGGCAAAGCCAATCTCGTTCTCTTCTGGTCCATTCACTCGACGGTATTGCTTGCCTTCGTGTATCCGCCCGACGCTGCCTTGCTCGCGCTCACCTTCCTCTCCCACTACGGCCGGATGATCGGAATCACACTTTGCTTTCACCGGCACATGGCGCATCGCGCGTTCCAGCTTTCGCGGCCCGTACGGTTCCTTTTCGCCTGGCTTGGAACGACCGCGCTGCAGAAAGGTCCCATCTGGTGGGCCGGGAATCACGTCTATCACCACAAGTACGCGGATCGCGAGGGCGACCCGCATTCCCCGCTCGTTTCCGGCTTCTACTCCGCCCACATGGGTTGGTTCACGAACGACATCCGCTGGGACACCCTCGAACTCGACAATCCAGTGGTCCGGGAGTTCTCCCGCTATCCCGAGATGCGCTGGCTCGACCGCTACTACGCGGTGCCCCCGGCCCTGCTCGCCCTCGGCCTTTTTCTCGCGGGCGGCTGGCCCTTTCTCGTCTACGGCTTCTGTGTTCCGACCTTCACCCTCGCCCACTCGACCTTCGCGATCAACTCGATCAATCATCTTTTCGGAAGCAGGAGGTTCGAGACCCCGGACAATTCCCGCAACAATCTTTGGACCACGCTTCTGACTCTGGGGGAGGGCTGGCACAACAACCATCATCGTTTCCAGAGGGCGGCCCGGAACGGTTTCTACTGGTGGGAACTCGATCCCACCTACTGGGTGGTGAAAGGGCTGGCGGCGATCGGCCTCGCAGGGGACATCGTTCCCGTGCCGGCTCGCATCTACGCCGAGGCTCGGCAAAGACGCACGCTCTCCCGGGCGGAACGCGTCGCCGCACCCGGGGCAGAGCTGGCAGCGTGAGCGCCACGGGACGCCGGATGAAGATCGCCATCGTCGGCTCGGGCGTTGCCGGCCTTTCCTGCGCCTTTCTACTTCGCGAGCATCATGACGTCACGCTCTTCGAAGCGGACGATCGCTTCGGCGGACACGCCCACTCTCACGAGATTTCCCACGGCGGCGATTCCTTCGTCCTGGACTCGGGCTTCATCGTATTCAACGAGCGGACGTACCCGAATCTCATCAAGCTCTTCCGCCTGATCGGGGTCCGGTCCCGGCCGAGTGATATGTCCTTCGGCGTACGGTGTCGACGGTGCGGGATCGAGTACTCGAGCCGCGGGATCGCCGGTCTCTTCGCGACCCCGTCGCTGCTCGTCGACCCGCGGCACTATCGCCTCCTGCTCGACATCGCGCGCTTCGGGCGAGCGGGCAAGGCTTTCCTCGCGAGCGCGGTCGAGGACCTGCCCTTTCGGGACTTCCTGCACCGCGGACGGTTCTCGGCGACCTTCACCCGCCATTTCATCCTTCCGATGGCGGGCGCGGTGTGGTCGGCCCCCTTCGGCCGGGTTCTCGATTTCGATACCGCGTCCTTACTGCGCTTCTTCGACAACCATGGCTGGCTGACCCTGAACGGCGCGCCACCGTGGCTCACCGTCGAGGGCGGTTCCCGGGAATACGTCTCGCGGCTCGTCTCCTCGCTCGGCCCGCGAGTCCGGAAGGGCGCGCCGGTCGCGACCGTGACGCGAACCGCGGAGGGGGTGCTCGTTCGTCTGGCTCGCGAAACCCGCGTCACCGCCTACGACCAGGTGGTGCTTGCCTGCCACGCCGACCAGGCGAAGCGACTCCTGGCCTCGCCAAGTGAATCCGAGGCCGACACCCTCGCCGCCTTCACGTATTCGGAGAATCGGACCTTCCTGCACGCCGA
>JANNJB010000932.1:0-3425 GCA_031405615.1 Vicinamibacteria bacterium
GGAAGTTCGTGACCGGGACGATCGCGACGTCATCGGGACCAGGCGTGGGGGACGCCGTGGGCCACTCCGGCATGGTCGAGTGCGCGAACTCCACGTACGACGAGGGATTCTCGAGGACCAGAGGTCGTTCGAGAGTTTCCGAGACCTGCCGGGTCCGTTTGATCGTGTGCTTGAGCGCCTCTTCGGTGTATGGCATCGGCAGAAGGTCGTGAGTATTGCGGCCGAGGACGCCGGTCCAGCACAGATGGTCGGAAACCCAGTGAGCCCGGGTTCGTTCCGCGAGGGCCTTGAGCTTGCGCAGGTGTTCCCGGTTCAAGGGATCGGTGCTGCCGATCGACATCGAGACGCCGTGGAGAGCCACCGGATAGCGCTCCGCCACCTGGTCGAGCACGTAGGCCGGGCGGCCTCCCGTGTCCATGTAGTTCTCCGAGAGAACCTCGAACCAGTCGATCTTCGGGTGCTTCGAGAGAATGTGGGCGTAATGGACGGTCCGCAGGCCGATTCCGATCCCGAGGTCTTTGAAACCGAAGCGGTTGCCTTTCGGCTTGGGGGTCATGAAGAAATCCAGTGTAGAAGGAAACGGCCGCGGGCAAAAGGCCCCGCGGCCGATCGGAAAAACCGAAAGTCGAGGAGTTACGACTTCGGCTTTTCCGCGTGCTTCACGGGAACCGCGCAGCCGCCCTTGCCCTTGCAGGAGTTCTTGCCCGCGCACTTGTTGTCGCCCGACTTGCAGCCGCCCTGGCCCTTGCACTCGTTCTTGCCCTTGCAGTCGTGCTTGGCCGCGGTGGCGCAGCCGCCCTTGCCCTTGCAGGAGTTCTTGCCCGCGCAGCCGCCGTCGCCCGTTTTGCAGGCTCCCTGTCCCTTGCACTCGTTCATGCCCTTGCAGGCGTGCTTGGCCTTGTCGCCCGCAGCCGCCGCTTTGCCCTTCTCGCCGCCGCAGCCGTCTTTGCCGCCGCAGGCGTGAGCCTTGGGCTTGTCGGCGGGCTTCTTGGGGTCATCCGCGAAGACCTTGGTTCCGGCCACGACACCCGCCGCGATGCCCGCGATTGCTCTCGTAAAATCTCGACGCTTCATAATTTCCTAGACTCCCTGGCTCACAACCGCTTCAAGGCGACTCCCCTGCGTCGCCGGCTGCGAGCCCTGATAGGGGACCATGGGTTGATTTCGGTCCGCAGCCGACCCTCGGCCGTCAGACCCATTCTGTTTCCTGAGTTTACGGTCGAATCTGGGCCTTTGGATGGCGACCAGGGTTCGACGGTTTCACTTAGGACCGACGGAAGGGTGAAAAGGTCGGTCGAGGAGCCCTCAAACCCAAGAAAGAGGCGGAATAAGCAGGGCATTCGTGTTAGGTTTCGCCACGTCGTCACAATGCCTCCTCTCACCACGGACGCGCTGGTCCTGCGGACGTTTCCGCTGGGAGAAATGAGCGTTGTAGCGGTGCTCCTGACCAGGAGCAAGGGGAAGGTCAGGGCCGTGGCGAAGGGCGCGCGCGGTCCGGGCGATCGGTACCAGTCGTCGCTCCAACCCCTTTCAGAAGTTCGCACTACGTTGTACGGTCGTGAAGGGACGGAGTTGTTCCGGCTCGGCGCGGTCGAGCTTCTTCGTTCGTCCGAACCCCCAAACAGCAACCTCGAAAGTCTCCTCGCGTTGGAATACTGCGCCGAATTGTTCGAAGCCTTCCTGGCCCCCGAGGCGCGGGACGATGACGGCTACCGCCTGGGACGGTCGTGCGTCACCGCGTTGAAGCAGCGCGGGTCCAACGGGACGGCGGTCATGCGATACGCCGAGGCGTGGACGCTCAAACTCCACGGCCTCTACCCGTCGCTGGTCCGCTGCCTCAATTGCCGAAAGGCGGTAACCGAGGGGCTTTGTTTCGACCGGGTGGCCGAGCGTGTGGTGTGTTCCAACTGCGGATCGAAGCGAACCGAGGTGCTGGACGCCGACTCGCGAGCGCTGTTGCGTTCCGCCCTGCGCCTTTCGCCCGCCAGCTTCGGCGAGCGCACTGCGGGAATCGACCTGGCTCCGGTCGCGAAGTTCCACAAGACGCTGATCGAAGCGCATCTCGGCCGGTCGCTTAACTCCACCCGCGTCATCGAGAGCGTGCTCCGGTCATGAGTCTCAGTTTCTCCGGCATCATTTCCACGTTGAACGCCTTCTGGGAGAAGCAGGGTTGCCTGATTCAGCTCGGCGTCGACACCGAGGTGGGTGCGGGGACCATGCATCCCGAGACCTTCCTTCGTGTTCTTGGGCCCGAGCCATGGAAGGTCGCCTATGTGCAGCCTTCGCGTCGGCCTACCGACGGTCGTTACGGCGACAATCCGAATCGGCTCTATAAGCACCACCAGTTCCAGGTGATTCTGAAGCCCTCGCCGGCCAACGTCCAGGATCTCTATCTCGATTCGTTGCGCTCTCTCGGCATCGAGCCCGCCGATCACGACGTGCGTTTCGAGGAAGACAACTGGGAATCGCCGGCGCTTGGTGCGTGGGGGATCGGCTGGCAGGTTCTCCTCGATGGCCAGGAGATCACGCAGTTCACGTATTTCCAGCAGGCGGGCGGGATCAACCTCTCGCCCATTTCCGCCGAGATCACCTACGGGCTCGAGCGGATCGCCATGTATCTGCAGGACAAGGCGGATGTGTTCGACGTCGAGTGGACCGCGGGTGTGCCGTATCGCGCGGTGCGCCACGAGGAGGAGTTCGAGTTGTCGCGGTACAGCTTCGAGCTTGCGGATGTCGACCTGCACATGAAGTTGTTCGAGGGCGCTCTCGGTGAAGCGAAGCGTTTGCTCGAGACTTCCGGTCCCCGGGTCGCTCTGGCTGCCTACGATTGGGTGCTGCGCGCATCTCACGCGTTTAACGTGCTCGACGCTCGGGGCGGGATCTCCGTGACCCAGCGCGCTTCGATGCTGCTCCAGATTCGGAAACTCGCCTGTGCCGTCGCCGCCGCCCACGTCGAGGATCGTTGGCCGTCGCCCGCGAAGGCCGAGGAGAAAGCGAAATGAAGGCCCAACGACGAGTTGGGGGACTTGATTGGGAACAACGGCATCCTCGCTGGGAATCCGCGAGGCCGATCGACGAGGAGGGCTTGCCGCGCCGGGGAGCGCGCCAGCCTGGCCTCGGGCCACGGCGGGTGCGTCACACTGTGTCGCCCACCAGTGGAATCGTGTGGTCCTTACCCGCCTCGGTTCGGCGATGGTTCGGACGGAACTTTGTGACTCGCCTCTACGCCCCGACGCGTGCAACCCTCCTCATCGCCCGGCCTCGCTCGCTTGGCGCAATGAATCAGCTGATGTCGGGAGGCCGCCTTGGCTGAGTTTCTTTTCGAGATCGGGTTCGAGGAGATGCCGGCGCCCTGGCTTTCGAAACTGGCCGACGAACTCGGATCCACCTTCGAGCGGCTCGCAATGAGCGAGCAGTTGCAGCCG
>JANNJB010000933.1:0-2884 GCA_031405615.1 Vicinamibacteria bacterium
TGTTCGGTGTGAGCGCGGGTCAGCACTTCCGAGTGATGCGCGCGCCGGAGTTCGTAGTCGAAGACCAGCCGGACGCCGGTGACCTTCGTGAGCTTTGTTCTGACCTCGATCGAATCGTCGTAGGCCACCGGGCGCAGAAACTTCGCCCCGGTCGAGACGACGGGCAGGTGCACGTCTTTCGCCATCAGGTCGACATAGGTCATGCCGCGTTCCCGGAGCCAGTCGGTCCGGCCCACCTCGAACCATGCGAAGTAGGCGCCGTGATAGGCGTAGCCGAACTTGTCCGTTTCGGCGAAGCGGACGCGGATCTTCGACACCGACTCGCGCGTCATGACCCTTCCGAAACCTCGAAGATCACCGCGGTCCTCGGATTGAGCCGGTAACCCGCGAGCGGACTCTGCGAGAGGATGGTGCCGCGCAGGAGGCCAGGGTAGCTCTTGTACCGGACCTGCGGAGGAACGAAGCCGCGGCTTTCGAACGCCCTTGCGATATCGGTCAGGTTTTTCCCGATGAGGTCGGGCATCACGTAGTCGCGCATCGAGCCGTTTCGGGCGACCACGAGCAGGACGCCCTCGCCGAGGTTCTCGACCGTGCCTGCGTCCGGAACCTGCACGAGAACCGTGTCGTCGGCGAGCGCGGAAGGCGCTTCGATGATCCGGCGGATCGGGACACCCATGCTGTCGAGGCGGAGACGCGCGCTGCGCAGCGCCTGGCCCTGAACATCTGGAACCGTGGTCTTCCTCGGCCCCATGCTGAGCACGACCCGCAACGTCCGGTTCTCCTTGATGGATGTGCCCGCGGGCGGATCCTGTTCGATCACCCGGCCGCTGCCGATCCGGGGGTGGTTCTTTCGGTCGCTCACCCTGACCCGCAACCGCCGCTGGCCCGCGTCGTTGGTGGCCGCGGCGAGGGTGCGGCCGGTGAGGTTTGGCGCCGAGGTCGTCTGAGAATTCCGGACGATCCGCAGGGTCAGGGCGGCCGAGATCAAACCGCAGGCGAGGGCGATCGAAAGAACGAAGAGCTTGCGGAGCATGGTCTTGAAAAGGGGAGAGGCGAGCCCGGGAGTTTAGTCTTTTGGAGCGCCGAGACGGCTGCCGACCACGAGCTTCGCCCCGTTGGCGAAGTCTTTGGCCGAGACGGCGCCGCGGCTCTCGGGCTGCACGCGAAGGAGCCGGAGTGTGGTGTTGGCCCCGCACGCTACATCGACCCCTTCCCGGGAGATGCCGAGCACCGTCCCGGGCGTGGCTTGTCGCCCGTTCTCGATCCGCGAGACAGCGAGGATCTTTATCGATCGGCCGGAGTGGGTGAACTGGAGTCCGGGCCACGGATGGAACCCGCGGAGTCGATTCGCTATCTGCGTCGCCGGTTGTTCGAAAGACACCAGGCCGTCCGACTTCCGGATCAGCGGAGCTTTGGTTGCCACGGACTCGTCCTGCGCTTTGGGGCTGAGAGTTCCCGCGGTGAGGCCGGAAAGCGTCTCCACCAGCAGCCCGGCGCCCATGACCGCGAGCCTTGGTTCGAGCGTTTCCGAAGTGTCGTCGGTTTCGATGACGCATTCACGTTGCAGAAGGATCGGGCCGGTGTCCATGCCCCGGTCGAGTTGCATGGTGGTGACGCCCGTGCGCGTCTCGCCGCTCGCCAGGGCCCACTGGATGGGGGCGGCGCCGCGATACTTCGGGAGAAGGGAGGCATGAACGTTGATCGCGCCATGCGGCGCACAGCCGAGTATGTTCTCGCGAAGGATCTGTCCATAGGCCACCACGACCAGGACGTCGGCCCGTTCCTCGATCACGCGGTCCGGTTCGAGCCGGAGCTTTTCCGGCTGGAACACATCGAGTCCGAGGACCTGGGCGGCTGCCTTGACCGGCGTGGGCCGCAGGGTCAGGCCGCGGCCCTGCGGTCGATCGGGCTGAGAGACCACCAGTGAGACTTCATGGTTCGAGCGGTGGATGGCCCGAAGCGTCGGCACCGCGAAATCGCCGGTGCCCATGAACACGATCTTCAACTCTCCTGCTCGTCCCAGTCGTTCGCCTTCGCACGCTTCCGGAGTTTGCGGACCATCAGGTCGCGTTTGAGCGGGGTGAGCCGGTCGACGAACAGTTTCCCGTCGATATGGTCGATCTCGTGACAGAACGCGCGCGCGAGCAGACCGTCGCCTTCGTACACCTTCTCCGAGCCGTCACGGCCAAGACCTTTCACCCGAACGAAGCGGGGCCGCATCGGCGAGCCTGCGTAACCCGGCACGGAGAGACACCCCTCCTCCTCCTTCACCTCGCCCTCCCGGGAAACGTACTCGGGGTTGACCAGCTCGATGAGCTGGGCGGGATCCTCTCCGACCGAGAGGTCGACGATGATCACGCGCAGGCCGATGCCTATCTGCGGCGCGGCAAGGCCGATGCCCGGCGCCGCGATCATGGTCTCGTGCATGTCGTCGAGGAGGGTGCGGATTTCGTCGGTCACGGCGGGGACGGACGCGGAGGGAGTGTGAAGTACCGAGTCGCCCCACTTGACGATGGGCCGGATTGCCAAGAGTCAGTTCCTTTCGGTGGGTTTGTTTAGGAAGCCGAATGTGCGGGCCCGCAGTTTTTGGGCGCTCTCGAAGTGGGCGAGAACCTGTTGCCGCGAGTCGCCGCCGTAGGTTTCGAGGAGAGCCTGGGCGAGAACGATCCGCACCATGGCCTCGCTCACCACGGCGGCCGCGGGGACCACGCAGGTGTCGCTTCGCTCGATCGCGGCGGGTGCTGGCTCCATGGTCTTGAGATCGACGGAGGGCAGTCGGTTCATCAGCGTGGGGATGGGCTTCACGATGGCGCGGACCCGGATCTCCTCGCCGTTCGAGATGCCGCCTTCGATCCCGCCCGCGTGGTTCGACGGCCGCGTGAAG
>JANNJB010000934.1:0-6548 GCA_031405615.1 Vicinamibacteria bacterium
AGCGAGAACTGCATCGGCCAGAAATGCGCCGAATACCAGCGCTGCTTCGTGACCGAGATGCGCAAGCGCGGCGCGGAGGCGGAGATCGTGGTGGTGAACCATCACCTCCTCGTCGCCGATCTCGCCATCCGCGAGAACGACTACGGCGAAGTGATCCCCGCCTACGACGTCCTGATCCTCGACGAGGCGCACCAGCTCGAGGCCGCGGCGACGCAGCATTTCGGCGCGCAGGTCTCGTGGAACCGGACCGAGGAACTCTGCCGCGACATCGAGCGCGAACTCGCGGCCGCGCGGATCAACTCGCCCGAGGTCCTCGCCGAAGTCGCGAACCTCCGCAACCGCGCCGAGCGCTTTTTCAAGATCCTCACCCGAGAGGCCGGCCGGAGACTTCGCGCCAATTGGGTCACGAGCGCGCTCGAAGAAGACGCGAACGCGTTCGCGCTGCGTCTCGAAGGCGTGAAGACGGCGCTCGCGGTTCTTGTCGACCGGCCTGAGCCGGTTAGAGCACTCGAAAGCCGCGCCATGGAACTGCGCGACCACCTCCTCTTTATTCTGAAGGCCGAGGATCACACGCACGTCTACTTCGCCGAGGCCCGTGGACGCAACGTGGTTCTGCGCGCGACGCCCATTGACGTCTCACGGATCCTGAAGGAGAAACTTTTCGATCAGGTTTTCGGCGCGGTGCTGACGTCCGCGACGCTCACCGTCGACAAGAACTTCACCTACATCCGCTCGCGCCTCGGCATTGAGGGCGACCACACCGCCGACCTCAATCTTGAATCGCCCTTTGATTTCTCGAAGCAGGCCGTGCTGTACCTGCCGCCCGGCGTTCCTGATCCGCGCGAGGCCGGTTTCATCGACCGCGCCGTCGACGAGATCGCCGACATCGTCGAGATCACGCAAGGCCGCGCGTTCGTGCTCTTCACCTCGTACGCGAATCTCCAGGCCGCCGCGGAACGCCTGGCCGCGCGGATCCCGTACCCGATCCTCGTGCAAGGGGAAGAGTCCCGCGCCCGCTTGTTGCAACTCTTTCGGCGCAAGAAGAACCCCGTGCTTCTCGCGACGTCGTCGTTCTGGCAGGGAGTGGATGTGGCGGGGGATCAGCTGAGCGCGGTCATCATCGACAAGCTGCCTTTCGCGTCACCGTCGGAGCCGGTGGTGGCCGCGAGGATCGAGCGGATCAACGCGCAGGGCGGCAACGCCTTCTCCGACTATCAGGTGCCCGAAGCGGTCCTGATGCTGAAGCAGGGGCTCGGGAGATTGATCCGCACCGCGACGGATCGTGGAATCCTGGCGATTCTGGACTCGCGCCTGACCACCAAGGGTTACGGGAAGCGCTTTCTCTCGAGTCTGCCTCCCGCCCGCCAGGTCAGGACCATTCAGGAAGTCCGCGACTTCTTCCACGAAGGCGGCTGACCCGCTCCCTCACCCTACCGCTGCGGTGGCCGCTTCTCGAACAACTGGAGGACGTTTCCGCCGGGGTCGCGAAACAACACCCAGCGCAGACCGGTCGGCGGATCGCCCTGCGCCGAACCCAAAGAGGTCACGCCCCGTAGCTTCAGGGCCTCGACCGCCCGGTCGAGATCCTTGACGAACAGGCCGGCCTTGAAGAATCCGTGCACAAGAAAACCCCGAGTCGGCGCCCCAGCGTATTCCTGCAGCGAGCGCGCCTGACGATGCTGAGAGAGTTCGACGAGGAGTTCTGAGGAGCTCAGGATCTGAGTGTGCGTGGCTCCATCAGGGGCGGGCAGGTCTTTGAGCAGCGTCAGGTCGAAAGTCGCTGCGTACCAGCGAGCCATGGGTTCGAGTTCCTTGACCGAGAGGGCCAGGAACTGAGGCCCCACCAGGCCGATCGTGTTCGGCGCAGGCGCCGCGGCGCGCATGGCCCCGGTTGAAAAGGCTGCGGCCAGGCACATCGTGAGCACGCTCGTTCGAGTCATCATCATGTCTAACCCTCGTGAAGTACGGCGATGGGATCGACCCGGGTGGCCCGACGGGCCGGGACCCAGGCGGCGCACAGAGTAGCCGCGAAGAGAAGGGCGGATACGGCGACAAATGTCACGGGGTCCGTCGCCTCCACCTGGTACAACAGCGACGCCACCAGACGCCCGAGAGCCCACGATCCGACCAGGCCGAGGCCAACGCCGACGGAGGCGAGGGCCGCGCCCCTTCTCATGGACAGGGCGACGATCTGGCCAGGCGTCGCGCCAAGAGTGAGCCGCAGCGCGATCTCGCGACTGCGTTGAGCCGTGAGATAGGACACCACGCTGTAGGTGCCGATGGTGGCGAGCGCAAGAGCGAGGAAGGCGAGGGCGCTGAGCCAGATGAAGGCGAAGCGCTCGCGAGCGGTCGAGTTCGAGATGAGGTCTTTCATGGGCACGACGGCCTGAACGGGCTGTTGAGGGTCGAGGGAGAGGAAGACGCTCTTCACTACGTCCGGGAGGCCGGCCTGCTCGCCCGTGGTTCGTACGACGACGTTCATGACGGTATAAGGGATCTGGGCATGCGGCACAAACAGCTCCGGGCTCGGCCCGGAGGCGAGGCCGTACGACCGGGCGTCTGCCACCACGCCGATCACTTCGTAGCTCTGCCAGTTCGACCAGAAGAAGCGGAGTGCTTCGCCCACCGCACTTCGGCCCGGCCCAAAGGCCTTGTCCGCGAGGGCCTGATTCACGATGACCACGTTGGGCGAACCTCGGCGGTCACGGTCGGAGAAACCGCGTCCCGCGCGAAGGTTCATGCCGATCGCTTCGAAGTAGCCGGGTGTGGCGGCCCGAAAACGAGCCTTGGGTGCTTCGGCCCGGGCGGGTTCGCCTTCATCGGGGCGGTGATAGGGGACGTCGAAGTCGATCCCGAAGGGATTCATGGGCAACACGGTCACAGCACCCGCACCCGCCACGCCGGGAATGCGGCGGAGCCGATCGCTGATCTGTTGGAAGTAGGGGATGGAGCGATCATTCGACTCGTAGTCGGCGCCGAGCGAGACCCGCGCGACCACAACGCCGTCGGCGCGAAAGCCCGGATCCACGTTGAGGAGACGCGTCAGGCTTCTGGTCAGCAGGCCGGCGCCCACGAGCAGGACCAGGGTGAGTGCTATCTGACTCACCACAAGCGCGCCTTGAAGGCGTCCTTTGCCGCGACCTGCGGTGAGGCCTCGAGCGCCGCTCTCG
Source organism: Vicinamibacteria bacterium (assembly GCA_031405615.1). Lineage (GTDB taxonomy): Bacteria > Acidobacteriota > Vicinamibacteria > Fen-336 > JAGNNV01 > JAGNNV01. The sequence continues at coordinate 3,171 of JANNJB010000934.1, forward strand.
GCAAGGCCCGCGCGCATCGAGGCGCCCGGTGGGCGACGTGCCTGGACGAGGCTGAAGACTACGCTTGTGAGCAGGCACAGCGCGGCGGTCAGAAGCAAGGCTGGCCCATCGATCTGAACTTCGGCGAGGCGCGGAAGGTCGGCAGGCTCCAGGAACTTCAAGAGCCTGAGCGCAAAGGCCGCGAGCGTCAGGCCCATCGCCCCCCCGCACAGGGAGATGAGCGCCGACTCTCCGAGCAGGAGGGACGCGAAATGACGTCGCGTCGCGCCGAGTGCGGCCCGAATCGCCATCTCGTGCTGTCGCTCGCTCGCGCGCAGCAGAAAGAGGTTTGCGACATTGGCGCAGGCGATGAGCAGGGCCAGGGAAACCGCGACCATCACCGTCAGGATCGTTGGTCGGACGCCGCCCACTGTGTCATCGAGGAGCGAGACCACCTCGATGCCGCGTCCGCGGCTGCTGGCCGGGAACGTGGCCGCGAGGTTCGAAGCCACGCCGTCCAGCTCCGCCTGGGCGGCGGCCGGCAACACCCCGGGCCTCAGTCGGGCCAGGACCTGGAGATACGTCTGGCCTCGATCGATTTCGTTCGGCCGGAATCGGATCGGCAACCACAGATCCGCCTCGCCCGCCGGGCTCGTAAAGCCGCGAGGGAGGACGCCGAGAACTTTGAAGTCGGCCTCTTCGAGTTGAATTGTGGAACCGACTACGCTGGGATCCGCTCCGAGGCTTCGCCTCCAGAAGCCGTCGCTGATCGCCACCACTCGCCCGGCGCCTTGGGCCGTCTCCTCCTCTCCGAAGGTACGCCCGAGTGCGGCCGCGACACCGAGCACCTCGAAATAGTTGCCGGTAACCATGGAGGCCTTGAGTTCCACGGCGGGTTCCTCGCCGGTGAGGGTCAAGGAGGTCGGTCGCTGCCACGCCGCGATTCCTTCAAACGACCGATTGTCTTCGCGCCAACTCTGCAGGTTGGACGTCGAAGTCATCTCCCGGGCTCCGCCCTGGGCGAGGTTTGTCTCCCAGAGCTTGACCAGCCGTTCGGGCTCTGGGTAAGGCAGGGGACGAAGCAGTACGGCATGGACCACACTGAAAAGCGCGATGCCTCCGCCAATACCAAGCCCCAGCGTCACCACGGCCAGAACGCTGAAGGCCGGGCGTGCGGCCAGGGACCGCGCGCCCCAGGCGACGTGTTTGAAGACCTCATTCAAGGGCGGGACCCTCCACGAGCCGACTCTATGGGCGTAAGTCGTGGATTGGCCATACCGTTTTCTTGAATGCTCGCCCGGATTCCTCCGAGACGTCGATGGCCCTCAAGTGCCGCATCCGCCCTAGGGGACGTCCGCGCCTTTCTACAAACGAACCCCTCCCAGAATCGTGAAACCCCGGCGAAAGCCTTTCTTCTGAAGTGGCATGGATGCTGCACCAGGATCGGTCTCTCGCGAATGTTCGCGGAAACACGAAACGAGGCTTGCCTGCATGAAGAAGCAGTTGACCGACCTGTTGTACCAGGCCCTTGAGTCCGAACAGGGCGCATGAAGATCTACTCCTTCGCCGTCACTTGCGCGGTGAACAAGGATCTCAAAGAAGAGTGGACCAAGTATCTGGCGGAAACCACCCTTCACGAGGAAATCATCCTCGACCTGATGAACAAGGTCGGCCTGAACCCGCGGACGCGTACGCCGGGGCGGCGAGTGGTCGCTCACATCGGGAAGTCGTTGCTCAAGGCGATGCAGATGGCCCAGGCGACGGGTGACAAGAAGGCCGTCGAACTCGTGGCCGCGGAGTGCGTGGTGCTCGCCGAGACCAAGGACCACATGAACTGGTCGCTCATCGGCGAAATGGCCACGCGAGTTCCGGGCGCAAACGGAAAGGCCCTCAAGGCCGCCCATGAACTTGTCGAGGCTCAGGAAGACGAGCATCCCTATCACACGACGGGTTGGACGCGGGAGCTTTGGCTCAAGGCCCTGGGCGTTCCCGCGGTACTCCCTCCCCCCGAAGAGGAGAAGGAAGTGAAGACCGCGATCGGAGCTTCCCGGGCCAAACAGGCCAGAACGCAGATGCACCCTCGCAGGTAGGTCAGGACTATTTCGGGCACGCTCCGTCCGACGGCGGCAGTGTGAGGCGGTCCACGGTCGTGGCCGCCGCTCGCGTCATAGCGAGAGACGTCGGCCGACATGCACATGAGGAAGAACTGATGAACGACAAGACTGAGAAGAAGACTGGCTACACTGACCACGCTGACGCGAATCGCGACCCGTTGACCGGCGCGCCCGGGTCTCACCCCGTCGGAGCCGGTGTGGGCGCCGCGGTCGGGACGGCGGTGGGCGCGGCGGCGGGCGCTCTGGGCGGCCCCGTGGGCATGGCGGCGGGCGCGGCCATCGGAGCGGCAGTGGTCGGCGGCCTGGTCGGCGGCCTCGCGGGCAAGGCGGCGGGCGAGAAGATCGATCCCACGGTGGAGAACTCCCACTGGGAGAAGACTTATGCCTCCGCTCCCTACGTCACGATGGGGTCAGATTACAAGCGGTATCAGCCGGCCTACCGGTACGGCTGGGAGTCCTACTCGCGGTATGACGGCAAGAAGTTCGATCAGGTCGAAACCGAGCTCGCACGGGACTGGGAAAAGAATCGCGACGGGTCTCCCTTGACCTGGGACAACGCCAAACCCGCGACGCGTGATGCCTGGCATCGCGTGGAGCGCGCCGTGCCTGGCCCGGACGGCGACAGCCGCTAACGACGTTTCGCGGGACGTAACTCGGAGCGCTCCGCATGGGGCGCTCCGAGTCCGTTCCATCTCCGCCCGAGGATCATGGCCAACGCGACAGAGAAGCGAGACCTACGGACCGGAACACCTGTGTGGCTCGCCCATGCCGCGCCGACACTTCCTTCACGGCGCTTCTGAAGAGTTTGGGATTGCGGCGTTCCTTCAGGCTGCGTCAAACCGTGTACCTCCCCGGCGATGTTCCCGATATCAGGGGTCTCAAAAGGGAAGCCGAGGTTCGCGCGGCCATGGGCCTCAGGTCGAGATTCATCGGCCCCGAGGAGCTTCTCGCCCTCACCACCATCGTCGGTCGCGGCGCCATCCTCTCGGGAGGTTCCGGGGAACTGAATCCAGTCGCGCTGGTCGCGGGACTCTGGCGTTCAGCGAGTGCGCGGGGCGCCCGGTTGTTTTCACCGGCTCGTTTGGAGCGAGTGATAAGGGCATGCCCTCGATGGGAGTGGTCCCCGGCGCCAGGCGCTGCTTCGCGGTGCTTGGATAGGGCGGCAATGGAATCACCTTCAGCACGGTGGCCGCCCAACTGATTCAACGCGCGATCATGGGCCTCAAAGACCCGGATGAAGACCTGTTTTCCTTCAAGTCCTGAGGCGCTTTAGAGCTGCGACCGA
>JANNJB010000935.1:0-3360 GCA_031405615.1 Vicinamibacteria bacterium
CGACGATCGGACAAGACGCTCGGTGCGTGGGGTGTTGGGTTTCGCGGTCGCCAACCGTCTGTCGCGCTAGGCCCCGGCTTTCGCCGGGGTGACGACAGGAGCAAGCGGCTTCGTTGTGGGAACTACTTGGCGGCATGAAACAGGCTACGGATCATGGCCCTTAGTTCCGCGACGGCCGTTTTTGTTTCGGGCTTTGTGGCTTCTATGGCCGTTAGAACCTCCTCGGCCTCCTCGACGAGGGCATCCCGCTCCTCGAGCGTGATCCGGTCCAGGGCCCGTTGGAGTTCCTGCTTCGCCTCCTTCTCTTCTCCCGCGGCGAGAAGCGCCCAGGCGAGGCGCGCGTTCTGATTCGGCGTCTTCGCGGGGTCTCGTTTGAGTCCGGCGCGATAGAACTCCGCCGCTTCGGCGAAGCGTCCGGCGAGGAACAGGCAGTGCGCGAGGTTGTAATACCCGAACACGAAGTCGGGATCTCTCGCGATCACGCGAAGGAAAAGGCCCTCCGCTTCTTCGAGCCGTCCCGCTTCCCGGCGGAGAACGCCAAGATTCGAGGTTGCGTCTCGCGAGGTCGGGTCGAGTTCGAGTGCGCGTTCGAGGGCTCGGGCGGCCTCGTCGGCGAGTTCGACTTTACCGCAGGTGGCGCCGTAGTTGATCCAGCCGCGCACGTTCGTGGGGTCGAGTTCGACCACGCGTGCGAAGGCCGCCCGCGCGCGATCGATGTCGTCATCGGCGAGGCAGTCCTGGCCGAACGCGAGGTGAACCTCCGCCCGGTCCGGAAAGAGCGATCGGGCCTCGTTCAGCAGCCGCCGGGCCAGGGCGAGGTCGCCCGCGCGTCGCGCCATCTCCGCGACCGCGAGCAGCCCCGCGGGGCTCTCCCGGGTCGTCATGCGATTCCACGCGGCGTCATGGCTGGTCGGGAGATGCTATCGCTGCAACCAGGCCCGCGGCTTTTGTTAATCTTCGCGCCCCTCCTGAAATGCCGTCAAAGCGAAAGCCTGCCCTGAGCCCGATAGAAACCGAGGCGAAGATCCGTGTTGCGTCTCTGACGACGGTGCGGCGGAAGCTCCAGGCTCTTTCTGGACGGCTCCTCAGCGCACGCGCTTTTGAGAGCAACACGCTCTTCGATCTCCCCGGCGATCCGCTCCGTGTGTCCGGGAAATCGTTCCGGGTTCGCAGCTACGGCGAGCGCGGTTCGGTGACGCTTAAAGGTGTTGCCCGCGTATCGGGCGGCCTCAAGTCCCGTGAAGAGCTTGAGACCGCAGTCGATTCGCCGGAGATGTTGACCCGGATCCTCGTGGCCCTGGGCCTGCGCCCCAGCTTTCGCTACGACAAGTTTCGCGAGGTCTGGCGGGTCTTCGGGTGCCTGGTGTGTCTTGACGAAACGCCGCTCGACCGCTTCGTGGAGATAGAGGGGACGTCGCGGGAGATCCATCGCGTGGCCGAAGCGCTCGGCCTCGGCTCGGATCGTTTTATGAGCGACTCCTATCCCGCACTCTGGTTCGCGGCGGGCCGGACCGGCGACATGGTGTTCGCCGGAAGGAAAGCCCGGACATGAAGGCGGTCATCCTCGCCGCGGGCCTCGGCACGCGCATGCGTCCGCTCACCGACAAGACGGCGAAGCCGGCGCTGCCCGTTCTCAACGAGCCCCTCATCGTGAGAACGCTGCGGGAACTCAAGCGCGCGGGAGTGAGCGAGGTGATGATCAACCTCCACCATCGTCCGGAGACGATCCGCGCCGCGATTCCCGAAGGCGACCTCGGTCTCAAGATCAAATACTCGCGGGAGACCGCGATCCTCGGCACCGGCGGCGCGCTCCGCAAAGTGCGGTCGTGGGTGGGGCGCAGTCCGTTTTTCGTGGTGAACGGGGACGTCATCTTCGACTTCGACCTCAAGGGGATGTTGGCCTGCCACCGTCGGACGAGCGCGCTCGCGACCCTGGCCCTCAAGGCGAACACGAATCCCGGCAAGTACAAGCCAGTGGTGACCGATCGCTCGGGGCGCATCCTGTCGATCCGCGGTTTGCCGTCGGGCCGCAAGGGCGCGGTGTCGCTTTTCGCCAGCGTGCACATCATCGAGCCGGTGATTCTCGATCGGCTGCCTCAGGGAGCCTCCGACACGGTGGGGGATCTCTACATCCCCCTCCTGCGTGAAGGCGCGCACCTGCAGGGAATCCGTCAGGCGGGGGTGTGGCACGATCTCGGGTCGCCTGCGGGCTACTTGAAGGCGCAGACGAGGCTCCTGAACGATCATGGACGCAAGCGCTCCTGCGCGATCGACGCTTCGGTGCGGCTCGGCAAAGGCGCCCGCGTCTCCCGGTGTGTGGTGGGAGCGGGCTCGGTCATCGAGCCGCTCGCGCGCGTCGAGGGCAGCGTCATCTGGGACGGAGCGCTCGTCAAAACCGGCGCGAGCCTGCGCAACTGCATCGTGATGTCGGGCACCGAGGTGGCGAAGGGGACGTACGCAGGCCTTATCCTCGGGCCGAAGACGCGCGTCGCCATTGGCAAAGACTGAAACGATGACCGAACCCCAACTCGACATCCGCCTCGCCGAATACCTGCGCACCCATAAGGGATCGGGGGCGCCCGCGATCGAGGTGGCGGCTCTCTCGGGAGACGCGTCGACCCGCCGGTACTTCCGCCTCAAGCCCGCCTCGGGTTCGTCGTCCATCGTGGCGCTCTACCCGGACCCCTTCGATGCCGCGGCCACGCCCTTCTACACGGTGGGCCAGGCGCTCATCCAGATGGGTCTGCCGGTGCCGCGCCTTCTCGACCACGACGGCCCGCTCGGCGTGTACGAACAGGAAGACCTGGGCGACCTCACACTCCAACACGTCCTGGGCGACGCCTCCGAGCAACACAAGGTGGATCTCTATCGCGAGGCCATCGACGAGATCGTCCTCGCCCAGCGCGAGGCTTCGAAGGTACCTCAGCGCGCCGTGTGTTTTCACACCGCTTTCGATATCGAGAAGCTGTCGTGGGAGCTTCACTACTTCGAGAAACACTTTCTGGAGCTTCATCGGAAAGTGGATCTCTCCGTTGAGGACCGCTCGAAACTCGCGGAAGGATTTCACTCGCTCGCCGCGAACATCGCGTCCTGGCCGCGCGTCTTGTGTCATCGCGACTACCACAGTCGCAACCTCATGCACCACAACGGGCGTCTTTACTGGATCGACTACCAGGATGCCCGGATGGGTCCGGCCACCTACGATCTGGCCTCCCTCCTGCGTGATTCCTACGTGACCCTCGGCGAGGAGTTCGTGCAGGACCGCGCCGAGGAGTTTCGTCAGAAGGGCGCGCCCGACGAGACCCGCGAGACCTTCGCTCAACGCTTCGAGCTGATGTCGATCCAGCGCAATCTGAAAGC
>JANNJB010000936.1:0-13672 GCA_031405615.1 Vicinamibacteria bacterium
GTCGGCAATATCGAGTTTGCTGTCGGAGCCCCTCGGCGTGGAAGCTGATCCTCTACTGAGCCAGGAGCAATTCGACATCCTGACTGGTCCTCCGACGGTGTAGGGGCACCCCTCGTGGTTGCCCTTTTCATATGGGATATCAAGGGCACCCACGAGGGGTGCCCCTACACCGTCGGAGGACCAGTCAGGATGTCGAATTGCTCCTGGCTCAGTAGAGGATCAGCTTCCACGCCGAGGGGCTCCGACAGCAAACTCGATATTGCCGACAGGAAGCCGCTGTCGCGCTCTTCGAGCAGCACGTCGGCGACCGCGGGGGCCGCGCGGAGCGTGAGCTTCTGGGTCTTGAGCTCGGCGGGGAGCTTTCGAATCTCGTCGTAGATCTCGGTCAGGATGGTGGGCACGCTCTTCACGCGCCCAACCCCCCACATTCCGGGCAGGTTTCGCAGAGCGTCTTGCTCAGCGACTCGCGCACGCGCTTTCGCGTCAGGATGACCAGGCCGAACTCGCTGACCGACAGGACCCGGCTGGTGGCGCGATCCCTCCGAAGCTCACCGTCGAGAACCGCCAGGACCTTCTTGCGGTTTTTCCGGTCCTTCATGTCGATGAGGTCGAGAACGATGATGCCCCCGAGGTCGCGCAACCGGAGCTGGCGCGCGATCTCCCGGGCCGCCTCTATGTTGTTCTTGACGATCGTCTCTTCGTGGTCGCTCTTGCCCACGAAGCGACCGGTGTTCACGTCGATGGCCACGAGGGCCTCGGTCTCCTCTATGACGATGGACCCACCCGACTCGAGAGGGACGCGCGTCTTGAGCGCGCGCTCGAGCTCGGCATTGATTCCGAAGTCATCGAAGATATGGCCGGGCCGATTGACCAGCCGCACCTTCGAAAGCAGCTCAGGATCCACGCGATCGAGGAAGTTGTAGACCTTCTTGTGCAGTTCCGGATCGTCGACGTGCACGCCCGCGACATCCTTGCCGAGCAGGTCGCGTAACAGGCGTTCAACGAGCGAGGGCTCCTTGTAGAGAAGCATGGGCGCTTTGCCCCGCGACGCCACGCCCCGAACTTCATCCCAGGTGCGAATCAGGTTGCGGGCGTCACGTTCGAGATCGACGACCTCTCTCCCCAGCGCGGCGGTGCGTCCGATGAACCCCCCCCCGCCGTTTTCACGGCGTATGCCCTTGAGGAAACTCTTCAGGCGCTTTCTTTCGTCATCATCCTGGACGCGCCGCGAGACGCCGACGTGCTCCACCGTCGGAAGGAAGACCATGAAACGGCCGGGGAGCGAAATATGGGCGGTGATTCGCGCACCCTTGGTGCCAAGGGCCTCCTTCACCACCTGGACGACGATGTCCTGGCCCGGACTGACGAGATCCTCGATAGGAGCGGCCTTGGCGCCCCGTTCCTCCTCTTCGAGCAGGTTCTCGGGCAGATCCTCGAACACGTCCTCGGCGTGCATGAAGGCGTCGCGCTCGAGGCCGATGTCCACGAAAGCCGAACCCATACCGGGAAGGACGCGGCTCACTCGGCCCTTGTAGATGTTCCCCGCAGTTGAGGCATGTTCGGAACGCTCGATGAAGAACTCCGCGACCTGGGAGTCTTCGAGGAGAGCTACGCGGGTTTCCTTGGGAGATGAAGTGACGACAAGTTCTCGTCTCATGCGCTACGCATGGACGACAGGGAGAAGGGTTTCATTTTGGAGAAAGCTCGAGTTGGGCCCGTCAATTGGCGAATCGGCGCATCCTGACGCTGAGGATCAGGCCGATCGAAATAAATGTCGCGAGCACCGAAGAACGACCGGCGCTCATCAGCGGCAGGGGCAGGCCCTTGACGGGGAGAAGACCCGCCACCATCCCGACATTGTAAACAACCTGGAACGTGAGTGTCGCGGTCAGACAGGCGACGAGAATGGCGCCGAGGCGATCCCGGGCCAGTCGGGCGATGTCCAGACACCGCCAGAGCAGCGCCAGATAGAGGCCGAGGGTCGCCACCACCCCCACGAAACCGAACTCCTCGGCGAGGACTGAGAAGATGAAGTCGGTCTGCCGCGCGGGCAGATATCCGAGCTGGGTTTGGGAACCCAGGCCGTAGCCCTTCCCGGTGAGCCCTCCGGACCCCACGGCAATCTGAGACTGCTTCTTCTGGTAGCCCGACCCGCGCGGGTCCAGATCGGGATCGAGGAACGAATAGATGCGAGCTTTCTGATAGTCGCGAAGGAGGAATTCCCACGAAGCGAGACCGAAGATCAGCAGGAAACCGCTCAGCGCGATGATCGATTTGTACCGGAGGCCCGCGAGAAATGCGCCCACGAAGAACATCGGGAGCAGGGAAACCGCGGTTCCAAGGTCGGGGGCGGCGGCGATGGTGAGGGCGAGAACCGCGGTGACCGAGGCGGGTGCGAGCAGATCCCTAAGACCGAGCGAGTCCTTCTTCATCTCGGAGAAGAGTTTCGCGATGACCAGCGCGCCGATGATCTTCGCGAACTCGGAGGGCTGAAACTGAACGGGGCCAAGGCTCAGCCACCGCTTCGTTCCCGCGATTCGCGGCGCCACCAGAAGGGTCGCCACGAGTACGACGAGTGTGATGCCCAGGAGAAGCGGAGCGCGATCGGCGAGGCGGTGGTAGTCCATCGCCGCGACGATGAGAAGCAGGATCACGCCCACTCCGATGGCACCGAGTTGCCCCATCCACAGGCCCTCGAGCTGCGTCCCACGCCCCTGGGTCGCGCTCGCGATCATCGCGACCCCCAGGCCGCTCACCAGCAGAGTCAGCCCCAGCAGAGGGTAGTCGAGGCCCTGGAAGAAACGTCGCAGCACTAGGGCGAGACCTGCTTGAGGGGCGGGGTGGGGACGCCGAGACCAAAAAATCTCTCGAGGATCTCGCGGGCCACCGGGGCGGCCGCGCCGCCGCCGCTCCCGCCGTTGTCGACCAGGACGGCGATCACCATGCGCGGATTGTCGAGCGGCGCAAAGCCGGAAAACCAAGCATGAGGTTGAATCGATTCGATGCCCTTGGTCAGCTTCGCCGACGACACCACTTGCGCCGATCCGGTCTTTCCCGCCACGTCGAGGCCCGCGATTCGCGCCCGCCCGGCTGAACCACCCGAGTTCACGGCCATGAAAAGACCACGCCGGATTGCGGCGATGGTGGAGGGCTTGAACCCGAGGGACCTCGGTGCGGCGTAGGCGACGGGCCGTCCCGCAACCAACCGAACAACATGGGGTTGCACCAGCCGTCCGCCATTCGCGATCACCGCCATCATCCTCGCCATCTGGAGCGGGGTCGCCAACACCTGGCCCTGTCCAATCGACACGGAGATCGTCTCGCCCTGATACCAGGGCGCCTTGAACAGCCTTTCTTTCCAGGCCGGGTCCGGAATCAGGCCGGTGGCTTCGCTGGGGAGATCGACGGCGCTCACCGAGCCCAGCCCGAATTTTCGCGCGTAGGCGGCGAGGCGCTGGATCTCGAGTCTCGCCCCGAGCAGGTAGAAGTACACGTTGCACGACTCACCCAGGGCACGGCCAAGGGAGACGTAGCCGTGGCCCCCGGGCTTGTTGCACTTGAAGACATGTCCGTAGATCGAAGCCTGACCGGGGCAGAAGGTCGTCGAGTCCGGCGTGATGAGTCCCTCTTCGAGACCCGCCGCCGCCACCACCACCTTGAAGAGGCTGCCCGGTGCGTACTGGCCCTGGATCGCGCGGTTGAGAAGCGGCGTCTTGGGGTCGCGGGTGAGACTCTCCCAGACCGATCGTTCGATGCCCGAGGTGAAGTTGTTCGGATCGAAGCCGGGTGAGGACACGAGACCGAGAATTTCTCCGGTCATGGGATCGAGAGCCACCGCACTTCCGGCCCGATCCTTGAACGCGGCCTCCATCGCGTTCTGGAGATCCGCCGACAAGGTGAGTTCAACCGCGCCGCCCGGCCGTGCCGGCTGATCCTCCGCGAGCTCGGTCTCGATTCCGCGACTGTTCACGACCATTCGCCTCAGGCCATCCGCGCCCGTGAGGTCCTCGTTGTAGAGGGCCTCGAGGCCCGACTGCCCGACCACGCGGCCGGGCTCGAAGTCCGCGAACGCGGGCTGCTTCAACTGGCGGTCGGTCACCTCACCCACCCGCCCGACCACATGGGAGGCGCTTCGGGCATGCGGATAGGAACGCATCGGCACAACCTCGACGCTCGCCTCCGGGATCTCGAGCCTGCGCGACTCGACGGCAGCCACATCCTCGAACGTCGCTTTGGCCTTGATGGTGACGGGTTGGTAGGCCGCGCGCGGCCGGCTCAGCTTCTGCAGAATCTCCGCCGCGTCCAGCTTGAGGAGGGGCGCCAGCGCTTTCGAGATCTTCTCGATGGACCCGGCCGGTCCTACCGTGACCACGATCTTGAAGGCCGGCTTGTTCTCGGCCAGGATGCGTCCATTGCGATCGGTCAGCATTCCGCGAGGGGCCGCGATGCTGAGGGTCCGGATTAGATTGTTCTCGGCCAGCTCGCGGTAACGCTTCGAGTTCACGCCTTGAAGCAGCCAGAACTGAAGCAGCAGCACCGCCACCAGGGCCAACAGGCCGTTTTGAAGGCCGTCCAGGCGGCTTTGCGCCGAGCGCAGGTCTTCGTAGATCTTCATGCCGGTCTCGCCTGTCGTCGTTCGAACAAAGCGAAGAGCACCAGACCCACCGCTGCGTTGATGGTGCCCCTGATGGTCATCGCCCCCGGAGAATATTGAACCGGGGACATCCCGAACGCGGGGGCGATCCATTCGTAGGCACGAGTGTCGATCACGGTGACGGTGAGGAGCAGGAAGAAGCGCGGCAGAGCGCCGGTTATCAGGAAGCGCGATCCGAGAAGCCCGAGCGCGAAGCCGAGCACCAGACGGATGAGGCCCGAAACCCCACGGATCCCCCGGCCGAAGAGCGCTTCCGACAGCCAGCCGGAGAGAGACGCGCCCACCATTCCGTGGAGCTCGCCTCGAGAAAGCGCGAACCAGGTCGCGACCACCAACGGCAGATCGACGTAGGCGCTGATCGGGATGAAGAGACTCAGCGCTCCTTGTAGAAGAAGGGCAAAGAGCAGGAGGCCCAGGGCGATGAGATTGTCCTTCACGGAAGGGGCACCGTTCCCTTCTCCCGCGGTGATAAAGAAACGAAGACCTGCTCCGCGAACGCAGGCGAAGCCGACGGTCTCACCCAGACATCCTTGAAAAGTCCCACCGGCTCTGCGACTCTCAGGACGGTACCGACCACGAGACCCTTTTCGAAGAGCTGGTCGAGCCCCGACGTGACGACCACTTCACCAGGCGTCACCACGGCAAGGCTCGGAACGTACTTCATGAGAAGAAGCGGAGACCCGTCGGCGTCGTCTTGAAAACCCGACACGATGCCGTCGACCCGGCCCCGCTCGGTGAGAACCGCAGCGCCGCTGTCCCGGTCAACGAGAAGTTGAACCGTGGCCGAATTGGCGGAGACCGTGATCACGCGCCCGAGAACTCCCGAAGGCGACAGGACGGTGGCGCCCTCGACCACGCCGTGCGCGGAACCCCGATCTATCGAGAGCGTCTTGAACCACGGCGACGCGTTCCGGGCCACGACATCCGCGAGGAGTGTCGGCATCGGCAACCGCGGCTTGAGGTCGAGCAGGACCCGCAAGCGTGCGTTCTCTTCGATCGAGGCGCGCTGCGAGAGGAGCTGCATCTCGGCGACCCGCAGCCGGTCTTTCAGTCGATCGTTCTCTTCGCCCACCGAGCGCAGGTCCACAAAAGAACGCCAGGCGCCCATCATGCCGTCGGCGAGGGCGGCCGTCGAATTCTGAATCGGGGAGAAAACCGACAGCGCGGTTCTTTCGAACATGGAGAGGCCATCCACATCGACCTGTCGGGAAATCGCCACCAGATGAAGGATGACAAAAGCGAGCAGCCACATCCACGACCGGCGCAGGGGCGGAGTGTCATTCTTTGCACGCGCGACCAGTGCGTCCATGCCGCTTCGCCGTGACTACGGGGCGCGATCCAAAGACGAAGGGGTCCCCGGCACGGTTCCTCTGATTCCTACTCGATGCTGATCTTGCGAAGGAGATCGAAATCCGTGAGCATCCGCCCGGTTCCGAGCACGACGCAACTCAAGGGGTTCTCCGCGACCATGACCGGAAGGCCGGTTTCCTCGCGCAGAAGCTTGTCCAGGCCCCGGAGCAGACTCCCGCCCCCGGTGAGCACGATTCCACGATCGACGATGTCCGCCGAGAGTTCGGGCGGCGTGCGCTCCAGGGCCACGCGGACCGCGTTCACCACGACGCTCACGGGCTCGCTCATGGCCTCCCGGATCTCTCCGTCGGTCACGGTGAGCGTCTTGGGGATACCCTCGATCAGGTCCCGCCCCTTGATCTCCATGGAAAGCGGTTGTTCGAGCGGGAAGGCGCTCCCGATTTCGAGTTTCACCTGCTCGGCGGTGCGTTCTCCTATGAGCAGGTTGTACTTGCGTTTGATGTACTGAATGATCGCTTCGTCCAACTCGTTGCCCGCGACCCGCACCGATTTCGAGTACACGATTCCCGCTAGGGAGATCACCGCCACGTCGGTGGTGCCCCCGCCGATGTCGACCACCATGTTCCCGGAAGGTTCGGTGATCGGAAGCCCCGCGCCGATCGCCGCGGCCATCGCCTGATCAACGAGATAGACCTCCGAGGCCTTGGCCTTGAGTGCGGAGTCGCGCACCGCGCGTTTCTCGACCTGGGTGACTTCGGATGGGATGCCAATGATGATGCGGGGCCGCACGAAGGCGTTCCGGTTGTGCGCTTTCCGGATGAAGTGCGACAACATCTTTTCGGTGATCTCGAAATCCGCGATCACGCCATCCTTCATCGGACGGATGGCCACGATGCCGCCCGGCGTCCGGCCCAGCATTTCCTTCGCATCGTGACCCACCGCTTCCACGCGCCCGGTTCGGACATTCACGGCCACGATCGAGGGCTCCGAGACAACCGTCCCCTTCGACTTCACGAAGACGAGCGTATTCGCCGTGCCCAGATCGATCGCGAGATCGTTCGAGAAGTAGCTGAAGTTGAGGATGGATCGGAGCAGACTCAATGAGAGGGGCCTCTTGGGATGGATTCGGACGGGCGGAAGGGGGGGGCGGTCACTACGCGGTTCTTTCCGAGTGCCTTGGCCTCGTACATGGCGCGATCCGCGCTGGCGATCAGGCCGCGAACATCGTCCGCGGTTTCAGGATACGCTGCAAGTCCTATTGACGCCGAAACCCGGGCGTCGATCTGCTGCGATTCGAGGAACTTTGTGGCCCCGATCACCACCCGCAGGCGTTCGGCGATGATCAAACCGCCGGAAAGAGGCGTCTCGGGAAACAGGATCACGAACTCGTCGCCGCCATAACGAATCAGCACGTCCGCATCGCGCACCGTTTTCTCGAGAACGGCCCCGACTTCGACAAGGGTTCGAGACCCCGCCAGGTGTCCGTGAGTGTCGTTGACGGCCTTGAAACCATCGAGATCCATGAAGAGGAGCGAGAGAGGTGAGCGGGTTCGGCGGCACCGCTTGAGCTCCCGTTCGAGGTACAAAGACATGAAGCGGGCGTTGTACAGAGCCGTGAGATCGTCGGTGAACGTCAGCTGTTTGGTCTTTTCGAAGACCTGCCCGTTTCGGACCGCGACCGAGAGCGATCGCACGACCGCCTCCAGTTTCTGGCCATCAAGCGCGTGTTCGGCCACGACCTGCAGGAACCCTAGCGTCTCGTCGGCCGACTGAAGCGGCAGCAGAGCACACCATGGTCCGCGACTCTCCTCATCGGCTGCATCGAGCGGCCGGACGTCGGCGCCCCACGCGCCCGCGGCGTCGAGGGCCGGAGCGGCGTACGTTTTGCCTTCGCCCTCTTCGCCGAAGGCCGAGATACGTTCCTGGCCCTTGTCGGCAAAGCCGAAAATGCGGGTATGACAGGGACCGAGGATTTGCAGACAGGCGGCCTGGGTTCCGGCGGCGATCGCGTTCGGCTCCAGGGCATGGATCGAGAGCGCCTCGTCCGCCCTCACGGCGCCCGGTCGTTCGATCCCCCGCGGCGTCATTGGTCTTCCTCGGCCGTCTACTGACCCGGGGCGAGGGACCGGGTTTCCTCGGCGATGCCCCCGGACCGCGAAGTCGAGCGAATCACCACCCGCTGCTCGCCCTGCTTCCGGGCGAGCGTAACGAACTCGCTGAAGGAGCCGTCGGGCTGCACGTTGACGGGATCACCGTTTACGGTGAGGCGCGCGCCCGGCTCCGTTTTGCCCGCCAGTCGGAGGACGTTATCTCTCGCCTCGAACGACTGGATGATCAACAACGGGGCGGGTGCGGCGGCTTCGGTTCGAACCGGAGCGGTTCGCGCCACCTTGAACGAAAGCGGGCTGGAGAACTTGCCCTGCACCCCGTCTTTGGTGAGGCCGGCAACCCGGAAGGAGAAATCGCCGGCGGTGATGGCGGGCACGATCGCCGAGGTTTCCTTGATGCCGTCGCGGTCAAGGACGACTCCTGGTCCCGTATCGCCATTCCGGCCCTCCACCACCAGGCGGTACGCCGATGCTCCGCCGGATGGGGACCAGGACAAGACCACCGGCGCGCCCTCCGCAAGGGTCAGGAGGCCCGAAGCACCCGGAGACTCGGCGGTTGGCGCGTTGGGAAGGACCTGCTTGGCTCCCGCCTTGCCCGAGGCGTCGACGCGAATTCCTTCGTTGGCGGTCAGCCGGATCTTTTCTCCGGTCTTCGTCTCCAGGTTGGCCGCGCCCGCGAGTTGAGCGACCGCGGTCAGGCCGCCTTCGCCCACTCTCATGGTTCCGGCGGAGTTGCTCTCGAGGGCCAGTCGGAAAGTCGGTGTGACCGCTTCGGTTGACCCCGGACCCTTCTGCGCGGTTTCATAGTTGATCTCGCCCGAAGTCACCTTCCACGCGACTTTCGAGGATGTGGAGTTTGGGTCTCGAGAAGTCTCCTCAATCGTGATGAGGCTGTCCGGTCTCACCGTGACGCGCGTCTCGTCGAAGAACTTGATCTCCGCCGATGAGGAGGGGTACGTTCGCACGAGGTCACTCTTGCGGAGCGCGGTTCTGGCGTCCGCGGTCTTCCATTCGAGCCCGCCCACGCCACGGGTTTTCACGTTGCCCTGAACAGACTCGAAGAGGGCGGCCACGTCCTTTGGCGCATCATCGGAGGAGGGCGCCGCCGCTCCCGGCTCGCGCAGGAGGAGGTAGCCGCCCACGAGCACGACCGCCACGAGGAGGAAGGCTATGAGTAAGCGGGACACCCTGAGTCGGCGTTCTCCCGCGCCCGGAGGCGCATTTACGTTGGACACTGAGAAGTCCTTTCGACACATCGCGCCAGAGGCCTCGTTCGGCCAAAAGCGAAGGAAACGGATGGGCGAAGTATACTCGATGCTCTTTACCCTCGGCGCGACCCGGGCTCCTGGCTTTCCGCCTTCTGCCTGCCTTCCGCCCCTTCGAGATCTGGAGTTGACTCAACGATGGCCCTCGCATTCCTGCGGCGTCACCGGCGCTGGTTCTTCGTATTCCTGTGGGTGGTGATCCTTGCGTTCGTGATCCTCTACATCCCGAACCTCGATCCCGCCACCAGCCTCGCCAACTCCACCGTCGCCACGGTAGGTGGTGAGCCCATACAGGCGGCCGAGTTCCAGCGCCAGTATCTGAGGCAGCGCCGTCAATTTTTGGAGATGAACCAGGGGCAGGTCGATGAAGCGATGCTCGAGAGAATGGGTCTGCGCCAGCAGGTGCTGTCCTCGATGGTGCGCGCCCGGCTCGAGGCCCTCGAGGCCGAACGTCTCGGCTTCAAGATCGACGATGCGACGGTCGTGAAGGCCATCACGGAAGACCCGCAGCTACAAAGCGAGGGGCGCTTCGTCGGCTCTGCGACCCTGACACGGCTTCTCCAGGCCCGTGGCATGACCGTGCTGGATTTTGAGAATGAGGTCCGCGCACAGTTGAAGGCGCAGCGTCTTCGCGAGGCCGTGACCGATGGTGTGACGGTTTCCGATGTGGAGGTCACTGCCGAGTTCCGCCGGCGCAGCGACCTCATCCATGCGGAATATGTTCATCTCGCGACCGCCCCGTTCGAGGCCACGATCCAGACCACTGACGCCGAGGTGATCGCACGCTTCGAAGCAAACAAGGAACGTTTCCGCTTGCCGGAGCGCCGCGTGCTGTCCTACATCCTCGTGGATCCGGCGGAACTGCGGGCCAAGGTCCTTCCTACCGGCACCGAGATCGAGACCTATTTCCGAGCCAACGCGGCGGAGTTCTCGACCCCCGCCCAGGTCTGCGGCCGGCACATCCTTGTGAAGGTTAAACAGAGCGCGGCCGCCGCCGAGGGCCACGAAGACGGTGAAGCGAAGGCCCTCATCGAAGCCGCGTCGGCTCGCCTGAAGAAGGGCGAGGCGTTCGAGAAAGTGGCGAAAGAGGCGTCGGAAGACAGTTCTGCATCGAATGGCGGCAGTCTTGGCTGCTTTGGCCGCGATCAGATGGTCCAGGAATTTTCCGCAGCCGCATTTGCGCTGGCCCAGGGAGCCACGTCGGACATCGTGAAGAGCCCCTTCGGGTACCACCTGATCAAAGTCGACTCCATCCTTCCCGAATCCAAACAGAGCCTCGAGCAGGCGCGAAAACGGATTGAGGCACAGCTCCAGGAATCAAAGGCGCGCGAACTCGCCGGGCAAAAAGCCGAGGCCGTCGTCACCGCCCTCAAAGCCAACCAGACCCTTGAGCAAATTGCTACAAATCAGGGGCTTACCGTAAGGAAGAGCGAGCCGCTTCAGCTCGGAAAAGGCGCGGGGGTCCTGAGCAGCCCGGTCCTCCTGTCGACGGCTTTCGAGCTCAAGGAGAAGGAGACATCCAAGGAAGGATTTCCCGCCGGAGCCGGCGCGGCCTTCATTCGTCTCGATCAGGTTCTCGCCCCGAAGATCCCCGATGTCGCCGAAGTGAAAGACGAAGTCCGCAGGGACCTCATTCGTTTTCAGGCGCGGGAGAAAGCGAGAGAAGCGGCGAAGCTGCTGGCGGCGGATGCGGGTCGAACCGATCTCGCGAAGGCCGCCGCTCGGGCCAAGGCGACTCGAATGGAGACCAAGGGTCTTGTCGGGCGCGGCCAGGCGTTCCCCGAGATCCCGCAGAGTTCGACCCTTGAAGACCAGGTGTTCGAGCTCGAGGACAAGCAGCTTTCCGGACCACTCGATACGCCAACCGGGGTCGCCATCGTGCGCGTGATCGAGAAAAAAACCTCCGACGAAAGCGCCCTCGTCCAGCAAAGGGAATCTATCCGGGAGGGCCTGATCGCGGCCAAGAAGGACAGGCTCTTCTCGAGCTATCTCCAGACCCTCACCGACCGCTATCCCATCACCCAGAACGCCGAGGCGCTGGCGGGCATCCGCTAGCACTAACTCAGGAAGAGGAGCCGCATTCTTGGACTATCGCGCGGCGGGTGTGGACATAGGGGCGGCGGACGAGGCGAAGGAACGCATCAAGCGACTACTGTCGAAATCGAAATCGGCATCGGTCCTTTCGGAGATCGGATCTTTCGGGGGTGTCTTTCGCCCCGATTTCTCCGGATTGAAAGAGCCGGTCCTCGTGTCTTCGACGGATGGCGTTGGTACGAAGATCCGGGTGGCGCGCGACTGCGGCATTCACGACACCGTGGGTTACGACCTCGTCGCCCACTGTGTGAACGACATCCTGGTGCAAGGCGCGCGGCCCCTTTTCTTTCTCGACTACATCGCCATGGGCCGCATGGACCCGGTCCGCGTGGAGTCGATCGTGAGCGGGATCAACCGGGCCTGTGAGGAGTTTGGCTGCCCGCTGATCGGCGGCGAGACCGCTGAGATGCCCGGGACCTACGCGGAAGACGACTATGATCTCGCGGGTTTCATCGTGGGCGTCATGGACCGGCCCAACATTCTTCCGAGGTCCGACGTGAAGGCCGGCGACGTGCTGTTGGGCCTGCCCTCCGTCGGGCTGCAGACAAACGGCTTTTCCCTCGCGCGCAAGGTCCTGCTCGAAAAGATGGGCCTGAGCGTTGATGACCGGCACCCCGACCTCCCAGGCACGGTCGGGGAGGCCCTTCTAGCACCGCACCAGAGCTACTTGAAGGCACTCTGGCCGGAGCTTTCGCAGGGCCGGATCAAAGCACTGGTCCACATCACGGGGGGTGGGTTTCAGGGCAACATTCCCCGGGTTCTCCCGCGAGGTGTCGGAGCCAAGGTGCAGACGAACTCCTGGCCGGTTCTGCCGGTCTTCAAGCTCATCGCCGCGGGTGGCCCGGTGGAGAAGGAAGAGATGTTCCGCACCTTCAACATGGGAATCGGGATGATCGTCGTTGTAGCCGCGGAAACGCTCACCGAGGTTCAAACATCCTTTGGCGCGCGCGGAGAGGCCTGCTACCGCATCGGCGAGCTGGTCGAGGGTGACGGCGTGTCGTTGGTGTGAAACGCGTAGCGGTCTTCGCAAGCGGACGGGGAAGCAATCTCGGCGCGCTCATCGCAGCCCAGAACGATTTTTCGTCCTATCGAGTCGCGCTGGTCATATCGAACGTAGCCGGAAGCGGCGCCCTCGCCTTGGCAGCCGAGGCGGGGATCGAGGCCCTCTGCATTCCCAGTCGTGGCGTCGACCGGGCCGCCCATGAACAGGCGGTCCTGGCGGCGATAGAGGCCCACACCATCGATTTGATCTGCCTTGCCGGCTACATGCGCGTGCTCGGGGCGGGATTCATCGAGGACTTCGGAAGGCCCATTCTGAATATCCATCCCTCCCTGCTGCCCTCCTTTCCCGGGATGCATGCCCAGAGACAGGCGCTGGAGGCCGGCGTTCGGTGGACCGGCGCTACCGTGCATTTTGTTGATTCCGGGCTGGATAGCGGACCGATCCTGCTTCAGGAACCCGTTCCTGTCTTGCCGGATGACAACGAAAACTCGCTCTCGACTCGGGTCCTCGGGGCGGAACACCGCCTCTTTCCTGCAGCGGTCGACGCCGTGGCCCGCAACAATTACCAGATTCAAGGCCGAACGGTCCTTTTTGTCCCAAGCGCCAGCCTGTAGGTGGCTTCCCCGCGGTCCCCACAATGGATTGCGAGGGTGCGGCACCTCCCGTCTGCCGTGGCCCCCCGGCGCACTCCCCCTTGAAGAAATGTCCCACAAAAGCTTGACTCACCCTACCCGTTTTCGATATTCTGGCTGAGTCCCCAAACGGCGGACGGTTCTTTGAAAACTAGACAAGTACACGCAATTTTTTGAGTTTCAAAAGCGTTTTTAGCCTTGAAGACAAAGGGGGCTCGCAAGAGCTCTTTGACTCTCGGATGACCAGACGAGAGTCACTCACAGTTTTAACTGGAGAGTTTGATCCTGGCTCAGAATCAACGCTGGCGGCGTGCCTAACACATGCAAGTTGAGCGCTTGAGGGGGGCAACCCCCAAGAGAGCAGCGAACGGGTGAGTAACGCGTGGGTGATCTTCCTTCGAGTGGGGAACAACATCGGGAAACTGGTGCTAATTCCGCATAACACCTTGGGGCTACGAGCCTCAAGATCAAAGCCGGGGACCGTAAGGCCTGGCGCTTGAAGATGAGCCCGCGTCCGATTAGCTAGTTGGCGGGGTAATGGCCCACCAAGGCTTCGATCGGTAGCCGGCCTGAGAGGGCGGACGGCCACACTGGAACTGAGACAC
>JANNJB010000937.1:0-8835 GCA_031405615.1 Vicinamibacteria bacterium
ATCGCCGCGATCGATCGCCGCTCGAAGAGACTTCGTGCCGGCCAGACGGTCGAAGCCGCTGCCGTCCCGCAGCCACGCGAACTCGGCATGGCGCTTCTTCATCTCGACGAGCAGAGTCACGCCGAGCCGATAAGGCTCGGCATCCTGAGCACTGGTCACCCGGATATCCAGGCCTTCGCAAGCGACGTCCAGGTGTTTTGGTGAGGGCGCCGCGGAAGACGCACGCGGGGTGAACGTCGTGGGTTCGCAAACGAAACCGGGCACGCGAATCGCACGGGCGACTTCGGCCGCCTTGAGCCACGGAGCGCCCACTTTGAGGAACGGCGCATCGGTGCCCCGGCCTTCCGTCGCGGTCGTGCCCTCCAGGAGGCAGGTTCCAGGGTACGCGAGACAGGCCGCGGCCGATCGCAGGTTCGGGGAAGGGTTGACCCAGGTGAGACCGGTATCGGCCCAATGCATGTCCCGAGTCCAGCCCGAAAGGTCGACCGTCCCGAGGGTGGCCGCCTTCGATCGGCCCGCATTCACGACCCGGGCGATCTCCGCCATGGTCAGACCGTGCACGAGCGGCCCCGGCGTCATGTTGACGAGACTCCGGGGAACGTCGGCCTCGGGATCCGAAAGCGGACCTTCGATTCGCCGGCCGCCTATCGGGTTGGGACGATCGAGCACCATGATCGGAACGCCGGCGGCGGCGCAGGCGTCGAGGCAGTGGATCATCGTGGAGGCGAAGGTGTAAAAGCGCACGCCCGCGTCCTGCATGTCGACCACGAAGACATCAAGGCCATCGAGGTCCTCAGGGAGCGGCTTCGATTTCTTGCCGTAGAGGCTGATGACAGGCAGGCCGGAACGCGAGTCGACGCCGTCCTCGACCTTCTCCCCCGCGGCGGCGAGACCGCGGAAGCCATGCTCCGCGCCGAAGAGTCTCGTGATCTTCACACCGCTCGCGGTAAGCGCGTCGATCGCATGGCGGCCGTCGTAAGTCAGGGACGCGGCGTGGACGAGAAGACCGACGCGTTTGCCCTCGAGCGGTTCGCCCTTCGATTCGACCACGCGATCAAGACCCGTGCGCACTCGCGGGGCCGCGGCATGGACGAGGGATGGAGCCATGACGGAGGCGGCCAGAAAGGAGCGGCGGTTGATTGCCTGCATCATGCCGGCAAGCCTAACCGGAAGGATCGTATTCGAACCGGCAGCGGCGTCTTGCGATGGACTGCTCTTCGAAAACAGGTGTACGATCATTCAACTCCTTGAGCGATCCCTCCGCGTTCCTGGCATTCCAAATCACTCTAGTGAGGTTCAAAATGAAGCAGATTCGACTGTTTCTGGTGCTGACATTCAGCATCGTGGCGTTCAACAGTTTGGCGTTTGCCCAGGGCGGCGGTTCTCGTTCGCCCCTCTCCGGACAGGTGATCGATGGCCAGGGAGCCCCGATTCCGGGCGTGGCCATCGTGGTCACCGACGAGCAATCGGGAAACAAGTTCGAGACCGTGACGAGCGGAAGCGGGAACTTCACCGTACCCGGCCTGCCCTCCGGGTTGTACACGGTGACCGCCTCTCTCACCGGCTTCAAGAAAGCCGTCTCGAAAGGGAACCGCCTTCTTTCCGCGACGCCCCTCGACATCAAGGTGGTTATGGAGTTGGGCGGACTCGAGGAGTCCATCGTCGTCGAGGGGGGCGCCCCGCTCATCCAGACCCAGTCGGCGGCGATTTCCACGACCGTCCAGGTCGACCAGATCACGTCCATCCCGGTAGCAAGCCGGAATGCCCTCGACTTCCTCACCCTCCAGCCGGGCGTCCTCACCCCCGCGGGCAGTCGCGACTCGATCATCTCCGGTCTCGATCAGAGCGCCATCAACATCACGGTCGACGGCATGAGCGTGCAGGACAACTTCCTCAAGACCACCGACGGTTTCTTCGCCCGCCTCGCTCCGCGCCTTGACATGGTCGAGGAAGTGACCCTCACCACGGCCGCCGGAAACGCCGACTCCTCGGGCCAGGGAGCGGCGCAAGTCTCCTTCACCACAAGGCGCGGCAGCAACAAGTTCACCGGCAGCATCTACGAGTACTACCGCCGCGACAGGCTGAACGCGAATACCTGGTTCAACAATCGCGACCTTCCGCGTGATCCGATCACGGGCAAACCCCCGAAGGCAAAGCTGAAGTTCGACGTCCCCGGCTTCCGCATGGGCGGGCCGATCCGCATTCCCGGCGTGTTCGACGGCCGGGACAAGGCGCACTTCTTCATCAACTACGAAGAACAAAGAACGCCCTCCGACATCACGCGCAACCGGAACATCCTGAGCACCCAGGCGCAGTCCGGCATCTTCCGATACAACACGGCGTCCGGCGTCCGGGAGGTCAATCTCCTTCAACTGGCCGCGGCCAGCGGCCAGATCGCCTCGGTTGATCCGACGATCGCGAAGCTGCTCCAGGACATCCGCGCTGCGGCCACCTCGACCGGAGGCATCGCGAACCTCACCGATCCGAACATGCAGGTCTTCACGTTCCAGAATCCCGCCAACGGCCTCACGAAGTACCCGACCGCGCGGCTGGATTTCCAGGTAACGCCCAAGCACCTTCTGACCGCGAGCTTCACGATGAACAAACTGCTGTCCGACCCCGATACCCTCAACGGGCGCGACGCGATCTTCCCCGGCTTCCCGGTGCGGGGCGTCCAGGACTCAACGCGGTATGTGGGGAGCCTGTCCGCGCGATCGACGATCACCCCGAACCTCATCAATGAAGTCCGCCTGTTCGGCGCGAGCGGCGGCGCCACCTTGTTCTCCACCGAGATCAACGCGGGCATGTGGAGCGGTTCGCTCGCGAACCAGGGCGGATATCACCTCAACCTCAATGGCGCCTGCTGCGCCACCTCGACCACCGGCACCGCCAATCAGGGCAACAACATCAACAACGCGGCGAGCGGGCCCGGCCTCGCCGCTCGCGAGGCATCCACCAGGGTGTTCTACGACCACATGACCTGGATCAAGGGTTCGCATTCGTTGTCGTTCGGCATCGACTTCACCGAAGTAAACCTGTGGCTCGAAAACTCCACCACGGTGCCCACGATCAACTTCGGCATCACGGGCGGCGATTCGGCGGCAGCGCTCTTCACCACTGCCAACTTCCCAGGCGCCTCCGCCGCCAACCTCACTGCGGCTCGCGGCCTCTACTCGATCCTCACCGGACGCGTCCAGGGCATCACCGGAAACGCCCGCCTCGATCCCAGTTCGGATCAATACAAGTACCTCGGGACCTCGCGGGCCGAAGCGCGCATGCGCGAGTTCGATTTCTTCATCACCGACACCTGGCGGGCGAAGCCGAGCCTCACTTTGAACTACGGTCTGCGTTACGCCCTGCAGCTTCCCTTCAAGCCTCTCAACAACAGCTATGCGACCGCAACTCTCGCGGATGTCTACGGCGTCTCCGGCGAGGGGAATCTCTTTAGGCCCGGAATAGCGGGCTCGAGGCCGCAATTCATTCAGTTCAAGAAGGGCGAGTCGGCGACCAAGACGGATCTGAACAATATTGCGCCGAGCGTCGGATTCGCGTGGCGCCCGACACTCAACTCCGGCTTCCTCCACACCCTCCTCGGCAGCGAACCCGTAATTCGCGGCGGGTTCTCGATGGCCTACAGCCGGAATGGCATGTCCGACTTCTCCGGGACGTATGGCGAGAACCCTGGAATTCTCATTGATGCCAGCCGGAACGAGGCTCTCGGGAACCTTGGGGCTTTGCCCGTGTTGTTCCGCGATCAGACGCGGCTCGGCCCGCCCGCCTTCGCCACCACACCCTCCTATCCGATCACCGACGTGGCCACGGGCGACGTGCGCATCTTCGATCCCAATCTGAAGGTCCCCTACTCGCAGACCTGGACTCTCAGCCTGCAGCGCATGCTCGGCAAGTCGATGGCGATGGACCTCCGCTACATCGGGTCCCGCGGTCGGGGTCTGTGGGGCGAGCTTGACTACAACGAGTCGAACATCACCGAGAACGGTTTCCTGGGCGAGTTCCGCCTGGCTCAGCAGAACCTCCAGGCCAACATCCGCGCCGGCCGCGGCAACTCGTTCGCGTATTTCGGACCGGGCACGGGAACGACTCCTCTTCCGATTTACCTCGCCTACCTCAACGGCCGGCCGGCCTCCGGCGCCGGGATTGCATCGAACTACACGGGAACCGGCTGGACCGACACGAACTTCACGAACCCGCTCGCCCTCTTCAACCCTCAGCCTTTCACTCCCGCCGGCGTGAACGCGAACACGGGCCTCGACGGCAGCGCGGCGCGAAGAGCCAACGCCCAGGCCGCGGGTCTGCCCGCGAACTTCTTCCGCGCGAATCCGGATCTTTTAGGCGGAGCGTTCGTGCGGACCAATCGGGACAACACGAGCTACCACGCGGTCGAGGTGCAGTTCGCGCGTCGGGCGTCGCGGGGCGCCTGGTTCCAGACGAGTTACACGTTCGGGAAGGCTTACCTCACAGGCTACGAGTCGCTCCGTCGTCCGCCGGTCAAGACACTCAACGCGGGCGCTGAGGGCGGCGTTACCCATGGCCTGAAGTTCTTCGGGGGCGTCGACCTTCCTTTCGGGAAAGGCCGGAAATTCGCGGGCAGCGCGGGGCGTCTGATCGACGGCATCATCGGCGGCTGGCAGCTCACCACAACCTTTCGTGTCCAGAGCGGCCGTCTTGTCGACTTCGGGAACGTCAAGCTCATGGGCATGAGCAAGAAGGAGTTCTCGAAGGCCTACAAGCTGCGTTTCGATGACGCGGGCCGGAAGATCTACATGCTGCCGCAGGACATCATCGACAACACGGTGAAGGCCTTCAGCGTGAGCGCCACGTCACCCACCGGGTATGGCGCGCTCGGTGCGCCGACCGGGCGCTACCTCGCACCGGCCAACGGCCCCGATTGCATCACCATGGTGGACAGCGGCATCTACGGAACCAATTACGGCTACGACGGCTGCGGTGAAGGCGAACTCGTGGTCACCGGGCCGATGTACAAGACGTTCGACGTGGGCATCGAGAAGCGGTTCCAGCTCAAGGGCAGGACTAATCTCGTCTTCCGGGCGGAACTTCTAAACGCCGGCAACTGGGCGAACTTCGCCCCTGTGGGCACCGCCTCCGCTACACCGGGTGCTTATGAAGTGACGGGCCTCGCCGACGGGCCGCGCATCGCGCAGCTCGTCTTCCGCTTCAACTGGTAGGGGGGTCCGGGCGGTTTCGGGGACAGGTAACCTCTGGGCCTGTGATCTCGCCCGACGTGGCTGCCGCCGTGAAATCGCTCGAAGGCGAGGGAATTCTGGCGCCCGAGCAGGCCCGGCTCTTCGGCCGGGTGGCCCGCGGCGAACTCGTGAGTCTCGCCCCCGCTCTCCACGCCCTGCTCTATCTGGGCGTGGCCGCGCTCACCACGGGCGTCGGCCTGCTTTTCCGGAGCGAGATCGAAAACCTCGGCCCGATCACCATCGCGTTGGCCGTGGGCCTCGTCGCCAGCCTGTGTCTGATCTGGGCAGCGCGCCGGTCTCCACCCTTCTCACGCGAAGCGGTCCCTGCGCCCCACTTCGCGTTCGACTATGTGCTCGTCCTCGGCGCCCTGCTCGCCGCCGCCGATCTCGCATTCCTGGAGACGCGGTTCCGGAGCCTCGGCGAGTTTTGGACGTTTCACCTTCTCATCGTCTCTCTCCTTCACGCGGCGCTCGCGTTCCGTTTCGACTCGCGCGCTCTGTTCGGCCTCGCCCTGGTTTCCTTCGCGGCATGGCGGGGTGTGGCCGCCACCAGCCTCGAACGTTCGATCTTCGGCTTCTTCGACGACACCGACGCGATCCGCCTGAATGCCCTCGGGTGCGGCCTGCTCTTCGTGTTTCTTGGCCGCGCCCTGACGCGGAGAGACTTCAAGGCTCACTTCGAGCCCACTGCCGCGCATCTTGGATGGCTGCTGGTCCTTCAGTCGATCGCCTGGGGCCTGTGGGACGGCCCCACCGCGGCGCAGCACCGCTTCGCCCTCATCGCGACAGGCGCGGGTCTGGCCTGGATATCGTGGCGGGGAGCGCGCTTCACTCTCTTCGTCCTCGGCGTCCTCGCCGCTTATTTCGGCCTGATGGTGGGCGTGGCGGACATCGTGGGTGATGCGACCGCGATCCTCTTCCTGACCGGGGTTTCGGCGATCACCCTCGTGTTCAGCCTCGCGGCCGTCCATCGCCGCTTCCCGAAGGAGGTCGAGGGATGAACCCGGAGATGGTGGCCGCAGAACGTGCCCGGGAGGTTCGAGAGGCCGCGAGATCCTGGCGGCGGGCGGGCTTCGTGTCCACCGAGGTCCTCGACCGGCTTCTTCCCCGGTACCCGGACGACCGCATCCGTTTCGGCCCGGGGTTCCGCGCGCTCGCGTTCATCTTCACCGGCATCGGCGTCTGGGCCACCGTGGGCTTGTCGATGGTTCTCCTCAAACCGTCGGGAAGTGCGGGCTGGGGCGCCCTGCTTGGCTTCTGGGCCGGCGCGTGCTTCGTGCTGACCGAACTGCAGATCGGGCCCGGCCGGCGGGCCGACGCGGGCGCCGAGAGCGCTACCGCGTATTCGTCCGTGCTTCTCGCCGTCCTGGGTTTCGTCGCGTTCGCAGACGCCCTCACCACCGATACCGGCAGCCGCGCCATCATGATGCAGGCCCTCGGCGCCTCATCCGTCCTGTGCGCACTCACCGCGTGGCGGTGGGGTGACCGTTTGCTCAGCGCCGGGGCGGCACTCTCCGGTTTCGCCCTGCTCGCCCACACGAGTCAGGGCCGTCTCCTTTGGCTGGTCGTGTCGGTGGCCCTGATTCCCATCTGCCTCAAGGGCGCGCGCGACGCGCGGCTTGCGCCTTCGCACCGAAGCGGCGCGGCGATTGTGGGAGCGGTCGCGATCGTCGCCCTTTACGGCGCGGTGCATATCTGGTCATTCGACCAGCGCATGATCGAATCGGCGCACTCCTACTCCCTGACCCAGACGCCCCTTCCCTTGAGGCCGCTCTCCATCCTCGCCACCGCGCTGCTCCCGCCCCTGCTTCTCATCGTGGGATGGCGACGCCGCGAGCCGCTGCTCATCTACTCGGGGCTCCTCCTGATCGGCGTCTCGATCGCCACCATCCGGCTTTACCGCGCGGTCATGCCGCTCTCGCTCGCGCTCATCCTCATCGGAGCCGCCTGTCTCGCGGTGGCCCTCGGCGTGCGGCGCTTCCTTCGATCCGGTGAGAAGGGAGAACGGGCGGGCTTCACCGCCGATCCGTTGTTCGACGACACCAATCGGACCGAGGCGATCCGTTCGGTGGTGGCCGTGGCGACCTTCGCCCCCGCGGCCCAGGCAGCACCTGCCCGACCCGCGTTCGAAGGGGGCGGCGGAAGTTTTGGCGGGGGCGGAGCGTCTGGAGCTTATTGATGAAGAAGCCAATCCGGATCCTGGCCGGCGTTACGATCGCGGCCATCGTGGGCCTCGCCGTGGCCATCGCCACCCGCTCGTGGTGGCTGCCCGAGCGCTACGCGGTCAACGTTCCCGTCGCATCGATCACCGGCGGCGCGCCGCCCGTGCCTTCCGAGAGCGTGGCGGGCGCCCTGACCCTGCCCCGCGGATTCACGATCGCGCGCTTCGCCGGGGGTCTCCCCAATGCCCGTTTTCTTCGTGTCACCGAAGCGGAGGACGTGGTGGTGAGCCAGCCACGCGAGGGACGCGTCACCCTCGTGTTCCGGGATGCCCATGGTGATGGCGCGTCGGACGGAAGCGCTGCGCTCCTCACCGGCCTCGATCGCCCTCACGGTCTGGCGCTGCGGGACGGGTTCCTCTACGTCGCCGAGATGACCGCGGTTGGACGGATCGCTTTCGACGCGGCCACGCGGAAGACGGCGGGAGCCTTCGAGCGAGTGATCACCGGCCTGCCCTCAGGAGGAAATCACTGGACGCGCACCATCGGTTTCGGCCCGGACGGGTTCCTCTACGTTTCCGTGGGGTCGAGCTGCAACGTGTGCCTCGAGGAGGATTCGCGGAGGGCCGCGATCTCGCGCTACGACCCTTCCACGTGGCGAGGATCCGTCTTTGCGAGCGGCCTCCGCAACTCGGTCGGCTTCGCCTGGCGGAACGTGGAGGCGAGCGCTGGAACAACTCACGAATTGTTCGCCACCGACAACGGCCGCGATCTGCTCGGCAACAACTTCCCTCCGTGTGAAATGAACCGCGTGGTCGAGGGCGGCTTCTACGGATGGCCCTTCGCGAACGGCAACCGAGTTCCCGATCCCGATCTTGGCGGGGGGCGTCGGCACGCTCGCAGCAGCTGCCCGCGACCATCCCCACGCCCTTCCCCCTCCCCGGCTTCGTGCAGGCCGGGCCGTTCGCCGACCCATCGCGCACGCTGCTCGGCACCGAGCAGGAGGCCTGGCTCGCGGAGCGACTGCGCGGATCGACCGCACGCTGGAAGTTCGTCGGCCAGCAAGTCATGTTCGCGCAGGTCAAGTTGGTGGCCGCGCCGCTGGCCTTCGGCGGCGGCCTGTTCATCAACCCGGACCAGTGGGACGGCTACCAGCCCGCGCGCGATCGCGTCTATGCCGTGCTCAAGGGCGACGCGACGCACGCGCCGGTGGGCGACGTGGTGATCCTCTCCGGCGACCTCCACAGTTCGTGGGCCGCCGACCTGACGCAGGACCCCAACAACCCGGTCGTCGCCGCCGGCGGCTACAACCCCGCCACCGGAATCGGCCGAAGCCGTATTGACGCGCCCGAACAGATTGGTGTTGGTCAGTTGCAGCAAGCCGCGCGGTCCTTCGTCGGTCGAAAAGCCCAGCCCGTAAATCATCAGCAGAGGCTTGGCTTCTGTGACGTGAA
>JANNJB010000938.1:0-1537 GCA_031405615.1 Vicinamibacteria bacterium
ATGGTCGACTTCTGGTTCAACCACTTCAACGTGTTCGCGCGAAAGGGCCCGATCGAGTACATGGTGGGCGAGTACGAACGGACCATCCGCGCCAACGTGTTCGGGAAATTCGAGGATCTCCTCGTCGCCACGGCGAAGAGCCCGGCGATGCTCTTCTATCTCGACAACTGGCAGTCGACCGATCCGAACTTCGACCCGCGTGCGCTGCGTGCTCAACAGCGGGGCCGAAACCGGCGGCCCGGCGCGGGCGGCGGCGGAATCGCACCGAGGCGACCCGGCCGGCCGGCGGAAACGATGGAGCCCGGGGGCATGGCCAGCCCCGCGGAAGCAACACCCTCCGCGCAAACAACACCCGCGATGACGTCCCCGCAGCCTCCCCGGCGTACCTTCGGGATCAATGAGAACTACGCGCGCGAACTGATGGAGCTGCATACCCTCGGGGTCGACGGCGGCTACACCCAGGCCGACGTGGTGGAAGTCGCGAAGGCGTTCACGGGCTGGACGATTCTGGGCGAGGGGCCGGGCGGGCCGAGACAGAACAAAGAGTCCCGGTTCGGTTTTGAAGACGCCCGTCACGTCAAGGGCGACAAGAAGGTCCTCGGCGTCACCATCAAGAATGGCGGAGAAAAAGAGGGTCTCGAGATCCTGCGCCGTCTGGCCGCCCATCCGAAGACCGCGAGCTTCATCGCCAGAAAACTCGTCCGTCGATTCGTCGCGGACACTCCGCCGCCCGCTCTCGTTCAGCGAGCCGCGGCGGCGTTCGAGAAGACCGGCGGCGACATTCGCGAGGTCGTACGCGTCATCCTCAAGTCCGACGAATTCCTCGGGCCGTCATTCCGGGCCGCGAAAGTGAAGACACCCCTCGAGTTCGTGGTCAGCACGGTCCGCGTGACCGGGGCCGAGGTGAGGCAGGCGCGTGATCTGGTCCAGCGCATCGCGGACATGGGCATGCCGCTCTACCTCCAGCAGCCCCCCACGGGCTACAAGGACACCGCGGAGGAGTGGATCTCCACATCGTCCCTGCTCGCGCGTATGAACTTCGCGCTCGATCTCGCGGGGGGAGGGGTTCGCGGAGTTCGTCTCGATGCCTCGAATGTCGGCGGCCCTTCGCCCTCGCTCGACTCGGTCGCGGCGCGGCTCCTCCCAGGCGGCCTTTCCGAGAACTCGAGGAAGACGCTCGAAAGTGAAGCCAACAAGCCGGGCAGCGAACCCACGCGGGTTGTCGGCCTCGTCCTCGGCTCGCCGGAATTCCAGAGAAGGTAACCGACATGTCCCTCAACTCCTCACGCCGCGTTTTCCTCAAGTCTTCGGCCCTCGCCGGCCTGGTGTTTGGCTCGGTGGCAGCAATCTTCTGTATATCGGGAAATATGATGGTGCCGATTTCATACTCCCGGTGAGATATGTATTTGTTCCGAAAATCGATTACCTGCGCTCTAAAGTTCTCATACGCGTCTTTATCAAGGTTTGCAGTAGACCGTAATCTACGCTGGACCTCGCGATATAGGAAATCACTAGAGAGGACGCTTAGCTGATCATT
>JANNJB010000939.1:0-4551 GCA_031405615.1 Vicinamibacteria bacterium
GGGTGTCCAATTAGCTTGGTAGTTGGAAGGATGCGGGGTTTCGCGGTAGCTAACGGACAGCGCGCGCTAGGCACCGGCTTTCGCCGGTGTGACGTGGGTGAGCAACCCGCGGGAGAATGTGCGACGTGAGCAGTATGAAACACCATCTTCTTTTCGCTGTGTTCGCGCTTGGCGTCGGAACAGTCGCGGCCCAAACGCCTGACGAGGCCACTCGGATCCTCGAAAAGGCGCAGGTGACGATCCTCGGCGAGACGGCTTCGTACGTCCTTCGCATGACCGTGAACCGCACCGGGAAATCAGCCCGGGTCGTCACCATGGAGGGTTACAAGTCGGGCGACGACCGCGGTCTGGTGCGGTACACCGATCCGCCCCGTGAAAAGGGCACGGTCTACCTGCGGCGCGACGACAACACGTACATCTACCTTCCCGCGGCGGAGAAGGTGGCGCGCGTCGGACCCAAGCAGACGTTCGGC
Source organism: Vicinamibacteria bacterium (assembly GCA_031405615.1). Taxonomy (GTDB): domain Bacteria; phylum Acidobacteriota; class Vicinamibacteria; order Fen-336; family JAGNNV01; genus JAGNNV01. The sequence goes on from JANNJB010000939.1 coordinate 474, forward strand.
GGCGGCGACTTCAACAACGGCGACATCTTCCGCCTCTCTCTCACCCGCGACTACGAGGCCACGCTCAAAGGCGAAGAGACCGTGGACGGCGTCCCCTGTCACGTCCTCGAACTGAAGGCGCGCAACCGCGGCGTCGCCTACGACCGCGTCCGCTACCTGGTGCGCAAGGACGGCACACACTTTCCCTGCCTCGCCGAATACTTCACGATCTCCGGCAAGAAACTCAAGATTCTCCGCTCGGATGAGGTGGAAACCATCGGCGGCCGGAAGCGGCCGACCCGGATGATCATGGAGAGCGCGCTCGAGACCGGCGCCTTCACCGAACTCAAGTTCCTGAAGATCGACGACCGGCCCAAACTGGACGAGAAAATGTTCTCTCCCGCGTCGCTCGAACGAGAACGTTGACCCGTCGAATGGACGTACGCCGATGCGCGTCGGCGCTGCTCGCCGTCCTTCTGCTCGCCCCCGCACCGGCGGTCGCGGACGACTTCGAGATCGGGGTCGAGGATTTCCTCTATCGCTCCAAGTCGACCCTGCTCAACCGCGACAACGTCTTCGGCCTCGACCCAACCGAGAACCTCTTTCGGGTCGCCGCGAGCGGGCGCAAGACCTTCGGGAAGTTTGCAGTGAAAGCCGCGGCCTACGTCGAGCGCCAGACCGGTCGAACCGATGAGACGAAACTCACGTTCAGACAGGTCTTCGCGGAATACAAGACCCCAGATGGCTTCCTGCTTCGCGCCGGGAAACAGAAGATCGGCTGGGGTTCGGGTTTTGTCTGGAATCCCACCGCGCGCCTCGAGCCGCCGAAGTCGCCCGCGAACCCTCGGACCGAGCAACCCGGCATCGACGCGGTCCGGATGGACATCTCACCCGCGGACTGGGCCTCGATCACCCTCGTGGCCGGCCGGGCGCAGGCCAATCTCACCGACCTCCCGGGTTCACTTTCCCGAAAGAGCGATCCCCAGTGGTCGGGCGCCTTGCGGGCTCGTCTGCTGGTAAACGACACCGATATCGCCCTCACGTATCTGGGCGGAAACGACCGCGCGGGTCTTTGGGGGCTCGATCTCGGCCGCACCTGGGGCCCGATAGCACTGCACGCGGAGAGCGCGCTCTATCGCGGATCCGAGATCGATGCGGCGCGGCCCGACGACAAGTTTCTTCGCGTGGCCGCGGGAGCCTTGTGGACGCCGGGTAACTCGTCTCTCTCCTTCGAATACTTCTGGAACAGCGAGGGAATGAACGGCTCGCAGTTCGATGCGTACACCACGCGTCTCGATCGCAACCTCACCACCGCGCGTGATCCGAGAGTGCCCGAGCCTGTTCGCAACGCGGCCTTCGCGGCGTGGAGCATCGATGCCGCGATACCGTTTGCGAGCAACCTCGGACTGAGACGCCACTATGCATCCCTCGCCTTCACGCGCAAGGACGTCGCGGCCGATCTCGACCTCAACCTGCGCGCGGTGAGCGGCCTGTCCGATCGCGGCCTCATCGTCACTCCGGGAGTCGCCTATGCTCCCACCGGCAACGTGCAGATGAGCCTCGACATCGTCCTTCTCTTCGGGCCCGAGTCCGCCGAATACAAACTCGCCCCGATCGAGCGCGCCTTCCAGGCCCGGCTCAAGTACAGCTTCTAGGCGGGACTATGGGTTCCGTCAGCGTCCGCAACGTCAGCAAGGACTACATCCTCGGCCGAACCATCGTGCGCGCGCTCCACGATGTCTCACTCGAGGTGGAGAAGTCGGAGTTCATCGCCATCGCCGGCCCTTCCGGATCGGGGAAGTCGACGCTTCTGAACCTCGTGAGCGCCATCGACTCTCCAACTCAAGGCGAGGTCCTGATCGACGGCGTCGCCCTCAAGAGTCTCGACGACAACGCACTCTCCGACCTGCGCGCCAACAAGATCGGTTTCATCTTTCAGACCTTCAACCTCATCCCGGTGCTCTCGGCCTACGAGAACGTCGAGTTTCCGCTTCTCTTCAAGCGTCAGGGAAGCGTTTCGAAAACGCGGGTCCGGGACGTCCTTGCCCGCGTGGGCCTTGAAGATTTCATGCACCACCGGCCCGACGAGCTGTCGGGAGGTCAGAGGCAGCGCGTGGCGGTCGCCCGAGCCCTGGTCACCGATCCCCTCATCGTCCTCGCCGACGAACCCACCGCCAACCTCGATTCGGAAACCGGCCAGGCCGTGATCGACCTGATGCTCGAGATCAACCGGTCGGCAGGAACCACCTTCATCTTCTCGACCCACGACCCGAGTGTCATGAACCATGCCCGCCGGGTAGTGCGCCTCGTGGACGGCCGCATCGTCGCCGCGTAACCTCTTTTTCGGAGCCCATGCAAAAAGTCAATTTGACCGTCATTCAGGAAACGCCCGCCCCCGGCCGCGTTTCCTGCCTTCAGTGCGCCAAGTGCTGCACCTACGTCGCGGTGGGGATCAACGCGCCCTCGACGCCCAGGCTCGCCACGGAAATCCTCTGGCATCTGTATCACCACGGCGTTTCGGTGTGCCGCGACGAGGCGGGCGAGTGGTACGTCCAGTTCGAGGCCCGCTGCAAAAATCTGGGCGCGGGGAACCTCTGCGAGGTCTATTTGAACCGGCCCCACATCTGCCGCGCCTACGATGACCAATCGTGCGAAGTAAATGCGCCGCAGCCCGACCTGATCGAATTCAAGGAGCCGCAGCACTTCCTTGAGTACCTGCGCGCGAAACGTCCGAAGGTCTACCGGGCGATCGAGAAGAAATATGTGCCCCCGGGACATCAACCGATCATCGAACCCAAGGGCACGCCCCGGGCCCGGACCAGGCCGAGGCGAGCGTCGGCGAAGGTTCGCTGAGAGAATCAGACCGATGACTCAGCCAGCTGCAGACACCGCCTTCACCATTCGGGGGAGGTCCTTCGCCTCGCGCCTCATCGTGGGGACGGGAAAGTACCCGACGTTTGAAATCATGCGCGCGGCTCACGAGGCTTCGGGCGCCGACATGGTGACGGTGGCGGTGCGCCGAGTTGATCTCTCCGCCCCGAAGGGCGCGGGCACGCTGCTCGACTTTATCGACCCGAAGAAGATCTTCATCCTGCCTAATACCGCGGCCTGCTACACCGCCGACGAAGCCGTGCGAACCGCGCGGCTGGGTCGCGAGGCGGGTCTGTCGGAGTGGGTGAAGCTCGAAGTTATCGGTGATCCCAAAACCCTGTACCCCGACGTCGTGGGCCTGCTCGAAGCCACGAAGATCCTGGTGAGCGAGGGCTTCATCGTCCTGCCTTACACGACCGACGACGTGGTGATGGCGAAGAAGCTCGAAGACGCGGGCGCCGCCGCGGTGATGCCCCTGGGCGCACCCATCGGAAGCGGCCTCGGGATCCAGAACCCCATCAACATCGAACTGATCCGCGAGGCCATCACGGTCCCGCTGATCGTCGACGCCGGTGTGGGAACCGCGTCCGATGCCGCGATCGCCATGGAACTGGGCGCCGATGGCGTGCTCATGAACACCGCCATCGCCGAGGCGAAGGACCCTGTCCTCATGGCGAGCGCCATGCGTCATGCGGTGCTTGGGGGGCGCGAGGCGTTCCTTGCCGGACGCATGCCGCGGCGCAAGTACGCTTCGGCCAGTTCGCCGCTTCAGGGAGTGGTAGGGAAGTAGGGGAGCGCGGATGAGCCTCCTCGACCGAAACCCGCCCGAGGACGGACCGCTCTTCAAGCTGAAAGCGCGTCAGGCCGAGGAGGACGCGGCCTATGAAAAGGCCCTCGCCGCTCTCGACCGCCTGGTGTCCTTCCCGCTCCCCGTTGAGCAACTCAAGGAGTTGCCGGCCCAGCTCGAAGCCATCAACAAGCTGTGGTCGACGCCCGAGTCCGAAGCGGCCACCTCACGCGGCTTCCTTGACCGTCGCGCCACCGAGGCGCTGCAGCCGGTCATCGCGAGGCAGCAGGAGTGGAACTCGAACGTGGTGCGCATTCTCAACGGTTTCATCGCCGAGGAGTCGAAGGCGGTTGCCCACCTGCGCGAAATCTCTGCTGCGCTCATCCAGTACGCGCAGCGCCTGCTGCCCACCACCGACGCGCGGGATCGCGTGGCTTCGGG
>JANNJB010000940.1:0-2285 GCA_031405615.1 Vicinamibacteria bacterium
GTTGAAGTTGCCGTTCGCGTCACGGCCGAGGTAGCGGCGGCCGTCGATCAGGACGAGAACTCCCTTGTTGGCGATGCCGTTGAGCGAAACATGGCCCTGGCCGCCGCCGGCCTGCACCTGCACGCCCGAGCCTGCCTGCTCCGAGAGGAGGTCCTTGGCGTTGCGGGCGCCGGTGTCGAGGATCTGCAACTGGTCGATGACGGTGGTGGGTTCCGCCGTGTTCATCAGCAGTTCCTCCCGGCGGTTCGCCGTGGTGACGGTGACCGTGGTGGAGAAGCGGGCGAGGGTGAGGACGAGGTCGACCTTCTCCTCGGTGTTGCCCACCACGACGCCGCCCTTCTCGCCATCGGCGAAACCGATGAGGCTGGCCTTGATCGTGTATTCACCGGCCGCCACCGAAGAGAAGCGGGCGACGCCCGAGCCATCGGTGACCGCGCGGGCGGTGGAGCGACCATCCTTGTCGACAAGTCTCACCGTGGTTCCGGGGAGGGCGCCGTAGTTGTCCTTGATGGAGACGGCCAGGCTGCCCGAGCCTTGAGCGGCCCAGGAAGCGGTCGCGCCTCCAAACGTGATGAGGGCCAGAACAGCGGCCAGGGTACGCAGCTTCATAGATAGAGATCTCCTCGAAGGTCGCAGGTTGTTATGACAACAGTACAATCACTCTAGCGTCGCGCGGCGGCGCGCACAAGCGGGGAAATATTGAACGCTCGAACGGAGTTGAAATCGTGATTCATCAGGTGCTGGCGCAGACGATAGTCCTTGAGGATCTGCGGTCGGGAATCGACGCGTTGCGCACGCACCTCGGTTTCGAACTCCGGGCCGAGGGGCCGCTCGGGGAGGCGGCGGCGCGATCGCTCGGCGTGAGCCCTTCCGCGCATCGGCGCTTCGCCCTGCTCGGCGCCCCCGGTGTTTCGCGTGGATTCATCCGCCTCATCGATGGTCCTTCCGACGACGGGTCCGCGACGTTTCACAAGACGGGTCTGTTCAACGCCGAGATTTTAACGAGCGACGTCGAGGCCCTTTACGCACGGCTCACGTCGTCGGGCGCCTTCAACGTGGTGAGCGACCTCAACACCTACGATCTCTCCGGCGCCGGGGGTGGTGCGGTGTCGCGGAGCTTCGCGACGCGGGGCCCGGGGGGAGCGGGCTTCTTCTTCACCCAGTACCTGAAGGTTCCACCGCCGCGCACGCTGCCGGTTTGCGCCACGCTCGTCGGGCCGATGTTCAACGCCGCGCTTTCGACGCCCACGCAGGAAGGGCCGGTGAAGTCCTTCTACGAGGAAGTTCTCGGCATGAACCGACGCCTGGCGGGTCGCCTGACCCAGCCGTCCGTGAACCGAATCATCGGCCTGCCGGACGACTGGGGGTTCCTGATGCTTGTCTTCAAGGGAGAGGGCGACGGCCTGATCGAGGTGGACGTTCACGAGCACGAGGTCCCGGCGGAGAACCCGATGCCTGACGATCAGCTGCGGCCCGGGAACTCGGTCCTCAGTCTCGAGACGAACGACATCGACCACATCCTCGAGCGGGCGGCGGCCGCGGGCTTCCGCGCGACGTCGCCGGGCCTCGTGGCAGAAGCTCCGTACGAGAACCGGCGCGCAGCCACACTGCGTGGACCAGCCGGGGAGAGGATTGAGTTGATCGAATTGAGCGACGGAGGATCGTAGTTGTCGCGGCGTCGCTTCGTCGCGGTCGGAACGGGAGTTCGCGCTAGGCCCCCGCCTACGCGGGGGTGACGTGGGTGTCCAATTGGCTTGGTAGGGACTTCGGGTGGGCGGCTATTTCTTTGCGGGGACGATGCCGAGCGAGCTGATGTCCATGATGTACTGATTGAGCGTGCGCGCAGGGGGCTTGGTGTCCCGGCTCGATGAGAAGGTGAGCATCTTGCCGTCGGGCGAGAAGGACGGGAAGCCGTCGAAGCCCGGATGGTTGGTGAGACGCGTCTGCTTTCCGGTTTCGAAGTTCATCATGAAGATCTCCCAGTTTGGCCGCGGTGTGTCGTTGAGAACCTTCACGTACGCGAAGTGCTTGCCGTCGGGGGCGGGGAAGGGCGCCCAGTTGGTTCCGGGCTCATTCGTGATCTGCTTGATGACGCCGGTATCGCGCTTCACGGTGAAGACCTGCATGGGCATGCCGCGGCCGCTCTGGCCCTGGTCGGCGCGTTTCCACGCACGCGTAAGGATGGTGTTGCTGTCGGGGAGGAACTGAGCGCCGCCTTCCTGCCAGTCTTCGGTGAAAGTGAGCTGCTTCTCGCCGGTGCCGTCCGACTTCATCACCCAGAGGTC
>JANNJB010000941.1:0-3297 GCA_031405615.1 Vicinamibacteria bacterium
TGCGGCGACTACGCGATCCTCGCCGCGGTTCAGTCCGTTTTCCCCGAACTCGGCATCCCACGCGAGAAGTTCGCGGTGGTCTCGGGCATCGGTTGTTCGAGCCGGTTCCCCTACTACATGAACACGTTCGGGTTCCACACCATCCACGGGCGCGCGCCCGCGGTGGCGACCGGCCTCAAGCTCGCCCGGCCCGAACTCGAAGTCTGGGTGGCCACGGGCGACGGCGACTCTCTCTCGATCGGCGGCAACCACACCATCCACATGCTGCGCCGCAACGTGGGCCTCAAGGTTCTGCTCTTCAACAACAAGATCTACGGCCTCACCAAGGGTCAGTACTCGCCCACGTCCGAGATCGGCAAGAAGGCGAAGTCGACGCCGTTTGGCTCCGTCGATCGCCCCTTCTCCCCGCTCGCCTTAGCACTCGGCGCCGGCGCCACGTTCCTCGCGCGTTCGGTGGATGTCTTCCAGCCGCACATGAAGACGACCCTCAAGCGCGTGGCTTCGCACAAGGGCACCGCGTTCACGGAAATCCTCCAGAACTGCAACATCTTCAACGATGGGGCGTGGGACGCGATCGCGGAGAAGGACGTGCGCGACGATCATGTGCTCTTCCTGGAACACGGCAAGCCCCTCGTCTTCGGCAAGGCGAAGGACAAGGGCATCCGCATGAACGGCTTCGACATCGAAGTGGTGACCCTCGGCCCCGGCGTGACCGAGGCCGACCTGCTCGTCCACGACGAGCGTCATCCTTCCCTCGCCTATGCCTTCATGCTCGCAAGCATGGACTCCCGGCCCGGCTTCCCCACTCCCGTGGGCATTCTGAGGGCGGTCGATCTTGCGGCGTACGAAGACCTCGTGAACGAACAGGTGCGCCAGATCGTCGCGAGCAAGGGCAAGGGCGATCTCGGCAAGCTCCTCCGCGGCCCCGAGACATGGGAGGTCGTGTAGGGGCACGCTGCGCGTGCCCGGACGTTAGAAGGGGGGACTCGGTGACGCTCGGGTTTACGCTCAACGGTCGGTCGATTGAGGTAGACCCGCGCAAGGACGAGTCTCTGCTCGAAACCCTCCGCGATCGCTGCGGAGTTCGCTCCGTCAAGGACGGATGTTCGCCCCAGGGGCAGTGCGGATGTTGTCTCGCCATCGTGGGCGGACGCGCCGTCACGACCTGCGCCATGCCCGCGAGCAAAGCGGCGGGCCTGGAGATCCTGACCCTCGAGGGCCTGCCCGACGCCGAGCGGAAGCAGATGACCGATGCGTTCGTCGCGGCCGCCGGACTTCAGTGCGGCTTCTGCATCCCCGGCATCATGGTCAGGACGAAGCACCTGCTCGACAAGTCGCCCGATCCGTCGCGCGATGAGATCGCGAAGGCCATCGACGCGCACCTGTGCCGATGCACCGGTTACGTGAAGATCATCGATGCGGTCGAACTCCTGGGCCGGGCCCGCCGCGGCGAAACCGTGCCGAAGCCTCAGTACGAAGGGGGCGTGGGCGAACGAGTCGCCCGCTATCGCGGCGCCGATCTCGCGCTCGGCGAACGGCCCTATGTCGCCGATCTTCGACGCGAAGGCATGCTCTTTGGAGCGCTGACCCTGTCGGCTCACCCCCGCGCCCGCGTCGTGCGCATCGATACGTCGCGCGCGGCCGCCCACCCCGGCGTGGTTACAGTGGTCACCCATCGCGATGTCCCCGGCGATCGCTGGTATGGCCTGATCAAGGCCGACTGGCCGGGGTTCGTGGCCGAGGGCGAAGAGGTTCGTTACGTCGGCGACGTGATCGCGGCAGTGGCCGCGGTCGATGCCCACACCGCGCAAGTCGCGGCGGATCTGGTCGAGGTCGAGTACGAGGTCCTTCCCGCTGTCACCACCACCGAAACGGCTCTCGCTCCGGGCGCGCCTCAGGTCAATCCGAAGTACGGCAACGTCTTGTCGCATACAAGGATCCGCCGCGGCGAGGTCGACGACGCCCTCGCCAAGAGCGCGCACGTGGTCACTGGCATCTGGTCGACCCAGCGCATCGAACACCTCTTCCTCGAACCTGAATCGGCTCTGGTGGAACCTGGTGAGCGGCCTGGCACGTTCAAGCTCTACTCTCAGGGCCAGGGCGTCTTCGACGACCGTCGGCAGTGCGCGTCGTTCCTCGGCATCGACGAAGAAGACCTCGCCGTCGAGTTGGTCCCAAACGGCGGCGCGTTCGGCGGCAAGGAGGACATGTCCGTCCAGGCGCAGACCGCTTTGCTCTCGAAGGTCACCGGCCGTCCCGTCCTGCTGACTCTCAGCCGCGAGCAGTCCATTCGTGTTCATCCGAAGCGCCATCCCATCACCATGACCTACACCGTGGGCTGTGATGCCGAGGGCCGTCTCACCGCGGTCAGGGCCTACATGGTCGGCGACACCGGCGCCTACGCCTCGGTTGGCGCCAAGGTGCTGGAGCGGGCCGCGGGCCATGCCTGCGGTCCCTATCGCGTGCTGAACGTCGAGGTCGACGCCATCGCCGCCGTCACGAACAATCCTCCCTGCGGGGCCATGCGCGGATTCGGCGCGAACCAGTCGAGTTTCGCCATCGAAGGCTGCATGGACCTTCTGGCCGCGAAGGTGGGTATCGACGGCTGGGAGATGCGCTGGCGCAACGCCGTCGATGTGGGAGACACGTTCGCGTCGGGCCAGGTGTTCGAGAAGTCGGTGGGCATCAAGAAGACTCTTCTGGCTACAAAGGACACCTACTACGCGGCGCGTGCTTCGGGCCGTGCGGTGGGCATCGCCTGCGGTCTCAAGAACAGCGGCATCGGCAACGGTGCGGTCGAATGGGGCAAGGCTCGGCTCGTGGTCGAGTCCGATGGCAGCATCTCGCTCTACAACGGGTACACCGAGATGGGCCAGGGCCTTCTCACCGTCCTCACCCAGTTCGCGGCCGAGGTCACCGGTCTCTCGCCCTCCATCTTCCGGCCCAAGGTCGACTCGACTTTCGCTCTTGGCTGCGGTCAGACCACGGGCTCGCGGGCGACCCTGTTTGGCGGCAATGCGGTGAAGAGCGCGGCCGAACATCTCAAGGCCGCTCTCGATTCGGGCCGCCGTCTCTCGGACATGGTGGGCGAGGTTTTCGCGGCCGACGTGAAGGTCGACGACACGACCGCCCCGGGTGCGGACGTCGTGAAGGTGAAGACGCACACCTCGTTCGGCTTCGCCACTCAGGTCTGCATCCTCGACGAGAAGGGCCGGGTCGATCGGTTCGTGGCCGCGCATGATGTCGGCCGCGCGGTGAACCCGGCGCTGTGCGAAGGTCAGATCGAGGGCGCCATCC
>JANNJB010000942.1:0-2801 GCA_031405615.1 Vicinamibacteria bacterium
CGGAACTTCGCGTTGTCGATGCCGACGACCAGGACCTCGCTACGGGTGGGGTCGGTCGACTGGAGCAACCAGATGCCCGCGGCCTGGGAAAGGCTCTCCATCAGCAACACGCCCGGCATGACCGGGGCGCCCGGGAAGTGGCCTTCGAAGAACTCCTCGGCGCCCGTGACCGTCTTGAGGGCCTTGAGGCCGGTTTTCGCGTCGAAGTGAGTGATTCGATCGACGAGAACGAAGGGATACCGGGTCGGGAGGCGTCGCGCGAGGCCGCCGACTTCCATCTCGGACAGCAGGCGAGCGATCTCCGGGGTTTGTGGATCCAAAGGGACGTCTCCTTGAGTCCCGCCGAGGACTTGGGCTTGATGCCCAGGGCCAGGCGAGTGGACCGATGAGGCGGCTCCGGCGGAGCCGCCCTTCAGGGTCAAGGAACGAACTTACTGGAAAGGAGTCGGGGACGGTTTCGGAGCCGCGGGCGCCGCAGGAGCGGGGGCGGCCGGGGTGGTCGCCGCGGGAGCGGACGCTGCCGGCTTCGGGGCGGGGGCCGCGGGCCTGGCGGCCTTTTCGGTGTCGTCGGCCTTCACGATCACGTCGCGCGTGATATCGAGCTCGGTGTTGATGAGGACGATGGTGGCGCGGTCGAGGATGAAGTCGAGGCCCTTCTCCTTGCCCACCGCCTGAAGGACGGGCTGGATCTTGGTGTTGAACTCGACCTGATACTCCTGGGCCTTCGCCTGCGCCGACTGCTGCATGCGCTGGATGTCGGCCTGCGAGTCCTCGGCGAGGGCCTGACGCTCGCGGTTCTTCTTCACGATCTCCTGCTGCTTCTTCTCCACCGCGTCCGGGGAGAGGATGGCGCTCTGCTTCTGGAGGTCGTCCTGGAGGGCCTTGATGGCGGCGTCCACCTGGGCGATCTGATTCTGGCGTTTGGTGAGCTCCGAGCGGATCTCGCTCTCGAGCTGATCCATGCGGGTGGCGTAACCCTTGCCGAGCAGGCTCTCCTGCGAGATGCGCTGCATGTCAACGACACCCATCTTGGTGGGCTTTCCGGTCGGGCCGAGGGCCTGGGCGAAGGTGGAACTCGCGGCCAAGAGCAGGGCCAGGGGGCCAATAAACACGTACAACTTCTTCATCAGTTCTCCTTAGAAAGTGGTGCCGACAGCGAAACGGAAGACGCGCTTCTCCACGATGAGAGGGTCGGCGTTGGGGTTGAACGCGTAGATCAACCGGAACGGAACGTTCAACACCGGCATGATAAACCGAAGCTCCGCTCCGGTCGATATCACCGCGCTCTTGAAGGTGATCTTCTCGTTCTTGAGGTACGACTGGCCGGCGTCGAAGAAGAGCAGGGCGCGGATCGGCCCGCCCACGTCGAAGTAGTACTCGGCGTTGAAGAGCGCGAACTTGTCGCCGCCCACGAGCGCGCTGCTGGAGGGCTCGCGGGGCCCCACCGCGCGTATCTGATACCCGCGGATCTGCTGCTCGCCGCCCATGTAGAAGCGCAGGTAGAAAGGCAGGCTCGACCGGCCGGAGACGGGGTCGATGGTCGCGGTGGCGGAGAAGGGCCGGATCATCCCGAACTGCGCCCGTATCCCGAGGGAGGTCTTCCGGGTGTGCGGGATGTACCAGATGGCCTCGATGTCGGGACGCAGGTAGTTGAGGGTTCCGCCGAGGGGGCCGCCCGTGACCTGTCCCGATACCGAAAGCTTCATGCCGGACCGCGGGGTGAAGGGGTTGTCGACCGTGTTGTAGACCACGGAGGGCGAAAGCCGGCTCTCCCGGCGCTTCCCGAAATCCTCGATGAAGAACGAGTCGGAGATCGTGGGCGTGGTGAAGTTCAGGGGATCGTTCGGGTCGAGTTCCGCCTGGGAGATGTTCACCACTTCGTACGCGTAGTTCAAGAACACGCGCGAGAACCGTCCGAGCGGGAAACCGGTGGTGAACGATCCTCCGGTCCGGTCGTCCTGGTAGCCGAAGACGTTGGCCGAAGCGTAGGTCTGATAGATGATCTTCCGCTTGTAGATGTCGATCCCGGCGGTGATGGGCCGGTCGAACAGATACGGCTCGGTTACCGCGAACTGGTAGTTCTTGGTGCGTTTGCCGGTCTGGGCCGAGATCTGGAACGTCTCGCCCTGGCCGAGGAAGTTCGAGGTCTGGAACGAGGCGTTCAGGAACTTGCCCTCGAGACCCGACACGCCGCCGCCGAAGGTGAACTGGTTCCGGTTCTGCTCCTCGACCTTGAGGGTCACGTCGATCTTGTTTTCGGCGAGTTCGGACTGCCCGAGCTGCGGCGCGCCTTCGATGGGCTTGAAGTACCCGAGCTGGTTGATGCGGCGGATCGAGAGCTTGAGCAGTTCAGTATTGAAAACATCCCCTTCGGTGAGGTACACCTCGCGGCGGATGACCTTGTCGCGGGTGGAGTCGTTGCCCGCGAAGTTGATCTTGCCCACGAAGTATTGCTTGTCCTCGTTGATGTCGAGGACGAGGTCGACCGTCTTCTTGTCCGCGTTCGGCGTGCGCTTGGTGAAGCCGGTGTACTGGAAATAGCCCTGGGCGCCGTAAGCGTCGCGGAGTTTTTCGAAGCCCTTCTTGAGTTTCTTCTCCGAGTAGACCTCGCCCTCCTTGATCTTGAAGATGGGGAGCACCAGTTCGGGCTGGAACAGCTTCATCCCCTCGACCTTCACATGGCCGACCCGGTAGGGCTCGCCCTCGCTGATCGGGATGTCGATCATCATCCACTTGATGGGCTACTTCTTGAACAGGCCCGACTTGCCATCGACATAAGTGATCTTCGGCTCGCCGATGCT
>JANNJB010000943.1:0-10415 GCA_031405615.1 Vicinamibacteria bacterium
TGATTTTTCTGAATAGGCGCTGGCCACCGCATTCACCATGTTGAGCGCGCCCGCGCCGTAGGTGACTGCCGCGACGCCGGGGCCGCCGGAGATTCTGGCCGCTGGCCCTCCGAATGGATGGCTCGGCCGACCCTGTGGCCGGCTCTGCTGTACGGAATCGCCACTGTGGTGTTTCCCTTCTTCGTGATGCAGCCGGCGTTGGGTCTCGGCGTGGCAGGCTCGCGCACGCCCAATCCTCTTCAGGCGCGGGCCAAGAGCCTCGCGACGCATACGGTATTCGGAGGGGGTTTGTACGTCTGCGCGCTTCTGCTCACGCTCGTCTGACGGCGTCGACGTTCACGACCCCTCGGGGGCGGGCACGCGCAGCGTGCCCCTACCGCCGTCTTATCGGGCGGCCGGGCTTTGCTTCGCGTACGAGTTCACCATCACGGATGATCGGCGTTCCGTTCACGACGACATGACGCATTCCCACCGCGGTCTGATTGGGCCGGGCGAAGGTCGCGCGATCGGAAACCGTCGCGAGATCGAAGACCACGAGATCGGCGTCCTTGCCCACCTGAACGCGGCCCTTGGCTTTCATCTGGGGCACACTTCCTTCGAGGATGCGGGCGGGGATCAGGCTCATCCGACTCAGCCCTTCGCGGAGCGTGACCTTCTGGCGTTCGCGGACATAGTCGCGCAGAAAGCGGGTGAACGTTCCCGCACTCCGTGGATGGGCGATGGCGTCCGCGGGCAGCGGCCACAGGTCGCTTGGAATCGGCTGGCCGGCGGGTGTGGTCCACGGCATTGCGTCCGAGGCGATCGCGCCGCCGGGCATCAGGACCGACTCGTCGAGGAACACCTGGTCCGCGGGGTTCCGGTCGGGGCGCATGAAGTGAGCCACGATCCAGGCGCCGGGGGTTTTCTCCTGAGCCTCCGCGAGCGTCGCGACATCCAGGGGCTTGCCGGCCAGCTCGATGTCGCCCGCGACCGCACCTCCCAGGCGTTCGCGCCAGTTGCCGCGAAAGAGTTCGGCGCCCACCACCGTCGAGCCCGCGCCGTAGGGATAGGCCTCGGTGGTGACGCGCAGGCCGCGCGCCTGGGCGCCCTTGATCATCTCGGCGATACGCGGGATGTCGCGCGTGCTGATGCTGTTGAGGTGGTTGATGTGCATGCGGGCGCCGGTGGCAGCAGCGAGCGAAACAACCTCGGCGATGCCCTCGAACGAGGAGTCGGGCTCGACCACGCTCATGTAGCGGGTATGGGTGAAGGTCGGCACATCGTGTTTCGCGGCGAGCCGCGCCACCTCGAACGCTTCCTTCCGGCCATGCCCCGGCGAGTAACCCGCGAGGACGCCGATGCCGATCGCTCCTTCGTTCAAACCGCGCTCGATCCTCGCGACGATTCGCTGCGTCTCCTCCGGAGTGGCGATCGTGTGCTGCCATCCCGTCCGGCGCTGGGCTTTCTGGAAGTAGGCGAGGTCGCCATCCGGCTCCAGGCCTTCCTTCTCGGCGATGCGTGCGAAGAGCCAGGATGCGGAGTACCCGTAGTTGATCGGCCGGCCTTCTTTCGCGATCTGGTCGTAGGCGACGCTGACCGGCAGCGTCCCGGCCTCGAGCTCGAGGGCCGTCGTGACGCCGTCGAAGGCCTGCATGCGGGCGGCCGCGAGGTCCTTGCCGTGCGCGTGGAGATCGATGAAGCCGGGCGCGACCACCAGGCCCGCGGCCTCGAGCGTGGTTCGGCCGCGCAGGGGCGTGCGCGAGATCGCCGCGATGCGTCCGGCGCGGACGCCGATGGAGCGAACCGCGTCGAGGCCGCTTTCAGGATCGACCACCCGCCCGTTCGCGATGACGAGGTCGAACGCCGGCTCCGCGGTTCGACCGGCGGTTGAAGGCGTCTGGGCCCCGACCGAGGGAATCAAGACCACAAGGGCGAGAAACGGGACGAGAGGGTGGCGCATGCGCGACTTATAGCACCGGGCCGGCGGGTCGGGGAGGCTTCGGCAGCAACGACGGGCGTGGTTGCAGAACCCGGGTCGCCAATGAAAGTTGTAGAGATTCCTACAGAACTGTAGAGTTCTTCCATGGAGACTCAGATTTCCGCCCTCATATCCACATCGACACGCGACCTTCTGGATCGACACTCCCGTCGCACCGGAATCAAGAAGTCTCGACTCATCGAAGACGCGATCCGGCATCATCTCGCCGCACTCTCCGAGTTTCCGGCGGAGTTCGTGATCCCCACCCGACTGGTGATCTCGAACAACGATTTCAAGAAGCTCGCGGCCTCCACCAGGACCGGAAAGCCCAATGCGGCGCTTCGGACCCTGATGCGGGGCTGACCGGAGGCAAGTGCCAGGCTCAAACGCCGCGGAGCCGCTGAGGATCCGCCAGCTCACTCCCGGCGATGATCGCTCTGCCTTCACGTGCGGCCATGAGTCGCTCGACCGCTACTTCCGACTGTACGCCGGACAGAATCAGTTCAAGCACCATCTTGGCGTCACCTACGTGGCGGTCGATTCGGCCGGTATTGTCGGCTTCATGACGGTGGCTGCAGGCGAGTTGGCGGCGGAGCGCCTGGCCCGGGGCCGTAGCCCCCACCCGATGCCGATCCTGCGTCTCGCCCGTCTCGCCGTCCACACGGAAGCCCGGGGAAAAGGCGTGGGCGAAGCCCTCCTCCGCGAAGCCCTTCGTCTTGCCGCAACCATGAAGACCTCGGTGGGATGCGCCGGTGTCGTGGTCGACGCCAGGCCCGACGCGGTCTCCTTCTACTCGCGATACGGATTCACGACGTTCGAGGCCTTCGAAGGCGCCTCGCAGGATCGGCCAGCATCCACGCCAATGTTCCTGGCCGTCCGCAAAATCCAGGCAGCGAGCGCTCCGGCGCGCGGCTCTTCGGTAAAGTCCGGCGCATGAAACACGGACTGGTCTCCCTCGCCCTCCTCCTTCCCACACTCGCTTCGGCGCAGACCCCGCCCCCCGCGCCAAAGCCCGAGGTGATCGCGCTCAAGGCAGCGCGCCTCTTCGACGGGACGAAGGAAACCACGGTCGCAAACGGCGTGGTGATCGTCGAAGCCGGGAAGATCAAGGCGGCCGGGTCCGGGCTCTCGATTCCCGCGGGCGCGCGTGTGATCGACCTCGGCGACGCCACTCTGCTGCCTGGATTCATCGATGCCCACGTTCACATCACCGGCGAGTCGGGCGACAACTGGTACGTCGATGCGATCAACTCTTTGCGTCAGACCGTGCCCGAACAATCGATCCGCGCGACGGTTCTCGCGCGGAAGACCCTCGACGCGGGCTTCACCAGCGTTCGCAACGTGGGCGCCGGGGACTGGATCGACATGGGTCTGCGGGCGGCGGTCGACGGAGGTGTCGTCCCGGGTCCGCGGATCATCACCGCGGGACATGCTCTCGGCGCGCGCGGCGGTCACTGCGACTCGGGCGGCTTCCCCTACATGGCGTTTGGCAAGGAGCCGGGAATCGCCGAAGGCATCGCGAGCGGCGCCGATCAATTCCGCGACGCGGTGCGCATCCAGCACAAGTACGGAGCCAACGCCATCAAGGTGTGCGCGACGGGGGGCGTGCTCTCTTTGGGCGACTCGGTCGACTCCCCGCAGCTCACCCAAGGAGAGATGGACGCGCTCGTCGAAGAGTCTCATCGGCTGGGCCTCAAGGCCGCGGCGCACGCGCACGGGGCGGAGGGCGCCAAGGTGGCGATCCGCGCCGGCATCGACTCGATCGAACACGGGAGCTTCCTCGACGACGAGGCGCTTGCCATGATGAAGGAGAAGGGCACGTACCTCGTGCCCACACTGATGGCGGGCGAATACGCGGGCGGGCGGCGCGCGACCCGTCAGTATCCGCCCGAGATCGCGGCGAAGGCGAAGGCCGCGCTCGAAGCGAGGTCGGCGTCGTTCAAGAAGGCGCTCTCGATGGGAGTGAAGATCGCGTTCGGCACCGACACCGGCGTGAGCCCTCACGGTCGAAACGCCGAGGAGTACGCGCTCATGGTCGAACACGGCATGAGTGTGGGGGCCGCGCTCCTCACCGGCCCGGCCGCGGCGAAGCTGCTTGGAATCGACAAGGTCACGGGTACGATCGAGGCCGGAAAGTCGGCTGACATCGTCGCGGTTCAAGGCGATGTGCTCGCGGACATCAAGACGACCGAGAAGCCGATCTTCGTCATGAGGGACGGGAAGGTCCACAAAACCCGCTGATCGGCCACGCCGGGCCTCAGCTTCGATCGGAGTAGTAGCAGCGCAGCCTGGCCACCCGGCTGTCGGCTTCCCCCTCGGTCATCGCGAGCGGCCCCAACGTTTCGGCGGGGAGCGAAGCGATCCTCGGCTGGAACCACGATCCGCCGTCCCGAGGATTGCTTCGTCGGTCGGTAACGGGAGTCCTCCTCGCAATGACGGAGGGGGCACAATTGCGCTTGACGCGTTGCGGGAAGTCCTTGGGCCACGCTCAAAATCGCGCAGTATGGGCGTGCGCGCCCACCCACGGGTCCAGGCTCCTTCTATGCCCAACTATCGGCGAACCGGGTTCGGAGCGAGCTTCATCAGGAACAGGATGGGCCAGCCGAGGTACTTCTCGGCGCGCGGGTGGCGGGAAGCGACTTCCTGGGGCATGACGTGTTCCGAGAGCGACACGACGCGGAGGCCGGCGTTGAGGGCGCCCATCACGTAGTCCGAGAGCTGGTTCGGCACGCTCTGCGGCCAGATCTTGCGGCCGGTGCGGGGATCGTCGAATCTCGCCTGCACTCCCTTGAGCATCATCGCCGGATGCATCACCGAGACCACGATGAAGCCGTCATCGCGGCAGACGCGATGGAGTTCGCCGAAGAAAGTCGCGAGCTCCTTCACGTGATCGACCACGAGACAGGAGATCACGCGGTCAAAGGAGCGTGGTTCAAAAGGCAGAGTCGCGGCGGCGTCTTGATGAATGAAGCGGACCGACTCGGCTCCCGGCTTCGCCCGCGCCTTCTCGAGCATTCCGCTCGAGAAGTCGAGGCCGGTGACCTGCGCGCCGGCCTTCGCCAGTTCCACGGCGTGGCGTCCGGTTCCGCAGCCCACATCCAGCACGCTCAGGCCGCGAACGTCTCCAAGCGCTCGCGATACCTCGGGCGCTTCGATCATGACCAGGGGATTCGCCTCGTCGTCGTAGATCTCGGACCAGAGGTCGTAGCCCTCGCGCGTGGGAACGACCTGATCGTCAGCAGTCATGGCGTACTTCTATCACGGGGTCGAACCCGGGGCAGGCGGCAGGGAAAGCGGCCTGCGGCTCCGGAGGAGCCCATCGCATCGTCTGGGTACGGCGATCCGCCTTTGCCGTAGAGTTCGTGGATGGAATTTCTAGCCGCCTTCGCCGTCTCACTCCTCGTGCAGTCGCCGCAGAACGCGCCGAAGGCCCCGATCGAGGATCCGCCTTTTGTCTGCGATAGCTGCGAAGAATGGAACCGGCCCCAGGCGCCCTTCAAACTGCACGGGCGTTCGTATTACGTCGGCACACTGGGCCTTGGCGCGGTCCTGATCGAGACGAGCGCCGGGCTCATCCTCATCGACGGCGGCTTGCCCCAATCGGCGGCCGTGATCGCGGCGAACATCCGCGCGCTCGGCCTGAAGGTCGAGGACATCAAGATCATCTTGAATTCGCACGAGCACTACGATCACGCCGGCGGCATCGCGCGCCTGCAGCGAGAGAGCGGCGCTACGGTGGCGGCGAGTCCCGCGGGCGCCCGCGCGCTCGAGACGGGCCGACCCACTCCCGACGATCCGCAGTTTGGAAAAGACGGCAGTGAAGGCGCGTTCCCGAAAGTGGCGAACGTCCGCGTCCTCAAAGACAAGGAGGGCGTGGTCCTCGGCGACACCACCCTGACCGCGCACTTCACGCCGGGCCACACGCCCGGAGGCACCACCTGGACGTGGCGCTCCTGCGAAGGGTCCAAGTGCCTCGACATCGTCTACGCCGACAGCCTCAACGCAGTGTCCAGCGATGGCTTCCGCTTCCTGGGCGGCGGATCAACGAAGGATCTGAGCCCGGTCTTTGAGCGCAGCATCGAACTCGTCGCCACCCTTCCCTGCGACATTCTGGTCAGCGTTCACCCGAGCCTCTCGGGCCTCTTCGACAAGCTCAAGAAGAGACAGACCCAACCCTCACCCGATCCCCTCATCGATCGCGGGGCCTGTAAGGTCTACGCTGCGGGTGCAGCGAACCGGCTCGAGGTTCGACTCAAGGCCGAGCGAGACGGAACCGTGAAGTAGGGACTTCCAGAAGGAGTTGCAGATGGCATTGTCACGACGTCGTTTTGTTGGGGCACTTGGGAGCGTGGCGGGCGCTTCGGTGATGGGCGGCCCGGCCCACGCGGCTCAGGGCGGGCCACCCTTCGGGGCGCAAGGCTCGATGTCGGCTGCCGAAGCAGCCAACCTCATCCGGCTCGACCAGAACGAGAACCCGTATGCGCCCGGGCCGTCGATTACGAAAGCGGTGATGGAGGCGCTGACCCAGGGGAACCGGTATCCGCGGAACATCGCCGACCTGGTGGGCGCTCTGGCCAAATCGCACGGTGTCGCGCGTGAGAATGTCCTTCTCGGCGCAGGCTCCGGAGAACTCCTGCGATCGGCGATCCCTGCTTTCGTCGACTCGAAGCGTCCTCTCGTTGCGGGTCTGCCGACATTCGAGACCTGCACCAGAACCGCGGTGAGCCTCGGCCTGCCCGTGCGCGAAGTTGCGCTTGACGCGTCCTTGCGCCTCGACCTGCCCGCCATGGAAGACGCGGCCGCGGGCGCCGGTCTGCTCTTCTTCTGTAACCCCAACAACCCTACCGGCACGACCTGGCCGACCAAAGACATCGAGGCCATGATCGACCGCCTTGGCCAGCGTTCGCCCGAGACCGTGGTTCTCGTCGACGAGGCCTACGCGCAGTTCGTGGAGAACAAGAACTACTGGAGCCTCGCGACGCGGGCGGCCCGCGACCGTCGTGTTCTCGTCACCCGCACCTTCTCGAAAGCCTCGGGCCTTGCGGGCATGAGAGTCGGGTACGCCATCGGCCACAAGGACACAATCGCGGCCCTGCGCCTCACCACGACCTCGGGCTTTCTCCCCGTAACCTCCGTCGCCGCGGCTCTGGCTGCTCTCGCCGACGAGGCGTTCGTCCATCAGCAGATCGCCGCCAACAACCAGACCCGCGCCATCGCCGCGAAAACGTTCGAGGACCTCGGGTTCAAGGTGTTCCCCTCCGACGCGAACTTCATCCTCGTCGATGTTCAGCGCAAGCCGGAGGAGTTCCAGGCGGCGTGCCGCGCGCGCGGCATCGCGGTCGGTCGGCCCTTTCCGGGCCTTCCCACGCACTCGCGTATCTCCATCGGCACCGCCGAGGAGATGCAGAAAGCGGCCGTGGTCTTCAAGGAGGTACTGGCGAAGAAGGCCTGACGGGCTCGAGTCGACCAGGCGCCTACGGGTGGCCCGTCATTCGCAGCGCAAGGCTTCGGTCGGCTCCACGGCCGCCCCTCGGCGCGCGGGGATGAGGCACGCTGCGAACGCGGCGATCAGCAGGAGACCGGGGGCGGCAAGGAACGCGATCGGGTCAAGACGCGTCACGCCAAACAGGAGCTTCTCGAGGAGCCGGGACAGCCCCATGGCCGCGACCATGCCGAGACCCAGGCCGGCGGCCGTCACCGCGAGTCCCTGGCGCAGGACGAGATTCACGATGTCGCGGCGCGACGCGCCGAGCGCTGCGCGAACGCCGATCTCGCGGCGGCGCTGAGTGACGCTGTACGACAGCGCGCCGTAAAGACCAAAAGCCGCGAGGGCCAGCGCCAAAAGCGCGAAGGAAGCCACGGTCACCGCGGCGAAGCGGGGCTGGGCGACGGATGCGGCGAGACGGCTCGACAGCGTCACCGTGTCCACGGTCGAGGCGGGATCGAGTGTGCGCAGGATCGATCGAACGGTGGGCGCGAGGTCAGTGGGATTGCCCGTGGTCTTCACCACGATCTGGAAACCTTCCGGCAGACGGCGCCCGAATCGCGGAAGGGCGAACATCTCAGTGAGCGGTTTCTGGTCGAGGCCGTTCTTGAGGACATTCTTCACCACGCCCACGATCTCGGTGGTCACGGCCGGTGTCTGCGAGCGGAAGATCCCTTCGAAGCGGCGGCCCACCACCGCCTTGCCGTCGTTGAGGTAGGTCCGCACGAACTCCTCGTTGACGAGGATGGATTCGATGGGCGACGTCGCGTCCGCGGCATTGAGGAGGCGGCCCTCCTTGAGCCTGAAGGAAAGCGCCTCGGCGAAGCCGGGGGTCATCGTGTACGACGTCGCCCGCGCCCGGATCTTCCCATCAGGCGCTCCCGGGCTCGGCATCTCGAAACTCGCGACCGACGTACTGTTGTCGAAGGGCGTCATATTGCCCGCACCCGCGGCGGTAACACCGGGAAGGGCGCGCACCCGGCCGATCGCTTCTTCGGCGAGGGCCAGCGTTTTCTCCAGCGGTCGCTCCTGCCCACAAGGGGCGCCCCTACCATTCGCGGCGGCGAACGCGTCGGGTGTAGGGGCAGGCCTGGTGCCTGCCCTTTTCGAAGCGGCGGACCCGTGATCGCCGCGCGTCGTCAGGCGGCGAGGCGGTTGTCTTCCACGATCTCGCCGTCGCGGATGTGGACGGAGCGCGACGCGATCTTCGCGAGGCCGTTGTCGTGGGTGATCATCACGATGGTCTGGCCGGCGGCATGCAGTTCGCCGAAGAGATCGGCGATCGCGTGGCCCGAGGCGGAGTCGAGGTTTCCCGTCGGCTCATCGGCGAGGATGATCGCGGGATTGTTGGCGAGCGCACGCGCGATGGCGACGCGCTGCATCTGGCCGCCCGAGAGTTCGGTCGGCTTGTGGTCGATCCGGTCGCCCAATCCCACCCGTTCGAGCATCTCCTTCGCCCGCTCGTTGCGCTTCTTGTCGGAAATCCCCGCAAAGAGCAGAGGCAGGGCGACATTCTCGAGCGCGCTCGCGTAGGGCAGGAGGTTGAAACTCTGGAAGACGAAACCGATCTTCTTGTTGCGCACTTCGGCGAGTTGATTCCGATCGAGGCCGGCCACGTTCTCGCCGGAAAGCATGTACGTGCCCGTTGAAGGCGTGTCGAGACAGCCGATGAGGTTCATCAAAGTCGACTTGCCCGAGCCCGAGGGTCCGACAATCGAGACGTATTCGTTGCGGCCAATCGTGAGGTTCACGCCCTTGAGCGCTTCCACTTCCATCCGACCGGTGCTGTAGACCTTGCGGATCGCGGTCATTTCGATCATTACTCGTACCTCAAAGACTCGGCGGGATTGATGGACGCGGCGCGGCGGGCCGGAAAGTAGCCCGCGAACATGCCCACCGCGCCCAGGATCAGCGATGTCGCGATGGCGATCGCGGGAGAGAAGGTCGGCTTCCCCATCAGATCGAACGCCTCACCCTGAAGCGGCAGCATCGCAATGATGGTGATAATGGAGAGCGAGACGAGCGTGCCGAGCGCCCCGCCCGCTCCGGTGATGAACATCGATTCGAGGACGAAGGGCGCCATCACCTGACGCGCCTTGGCGCCGAGCGCCATCTTGATTCCGATCTCGCGGGTCCGCTCCTTTACCACCGCGTACATGATGTTCGCGACGCCCATGCCGCCCACGAAAAGGGTCAACGCGCCGATGATGCCGAGGAACATCTGGATGCCCAAAGCGATGTTGTCGGTGATCCGCTGGTTCTCGCGGGTGTCCCAGATCGAAAGGGCCCTGCGGTCTTCGGGATCGAAACGGTACTTCGCGGCGAGGACCCGGTAGATCTCGGCTTTGGCGAGGTCCGCGGTCTCGAGGCTCGTGGGCAGGTAGATGAAGTTGTCGACGCGGGCATCGGTGTACATCGAGAGGAACGTGCTGGCCGGGATCGCGGACTGGTTCTTGTCGGGACCGCTGTACATCCCCATCATCGTCTTCTTCTGGGCGACGCCAATGACCGTAAAGACCGACTGGTTGATCTGGACTTCCCGGCCCACGACCGCTTGGGTGCCGAAGAGGTCCTGGGCCAGTTCCTCGCCAAGGAAGATCACGCGACGCTTCTGACGTATGTCCTCTTCGTTGATGAAGCGGCCGCCCGGCTGGGGGACATGGTTGCGGATCCAGCCGAACGACGGGTCCACGCCACGCACGCGGGCATTGACAGTCTTGGCGCCCGCGGTCAGCCCGCGGCGCCGGGCGTACTCACGCGAGACCGCCGCGAGAGAAGGAATGCGCGCCACGAGCATCTCGCCGTCCTCGTCCTGAAACTGGATGCTCCGGCCCGAACCCAAGCCGGCGTAGGCCTTCGTGGTCGAACCCGGCCACAACACGCCGATGTTCTCGCCCATCCCGCGCGTGCCCTTGTGAAAGGCGAGCTTCATGCCTTCGCCGAAGGAAAGCAGCATCACGATCGAGAGCGTTC
>JANNJB010000944.1:0-4958 GCA_031405615.1 Vicinamibacteria bacterium
TCGCTGCCGCCGCCGACAAAGGTGTCGATGCGCTGCTGTCCGTTCAGCCCCGCGGACCCTACCTGCTTCTCGGGCATTCTCTTGGCGGCGTGCTCGCCTTCGAGATGGCGCGAAGGCTTCAGAGCCGCTCTCACGAGGTGAGCTTCGTCGGCCTCATCGATACGTTCGTGCCCGGCGCGCCGCGCCGCAACCCGACGAGCCGCGCCCATCGCTTAAGGAGATGGCGAAACCGGATGTTCGCGTCGATGCGGAATCGTCTCGGGGCGCTTATGAAACGCCTCGGGACGAGTGCGCTGGCGCCCCGCCCCTCCATGTTCGTCCCCGGTCTCAAGGTCGCGGCCCAATCGCACCGGATCGCACCCTTCGACCTTGCGGTCACGCTCTTCCGGGCCAACGAGCGGAGCGCGCTCAACGACCTCCCCGGTGACTGGAGACCGCTCGCCCTTCGCGGTGTCGAGGTGATCGACATCCCGGGCCACCACTTCGACCTGATCAGCGGCGGACGTGCCCGGGAGCTGAGCGCGCGGGTGGCCGAGGCGGTACGCCTAAAAACTACCTGAGTTCTTCGAGCGTCTTCTTCGCGGTCTTCGTCACCGGATGGGCCGGATATGCCGCGATGAGCCGCGTGAGTTCGGCCTTGGCCTCCGCCCTCTTGCCGAGACCGGCCAGGCATCGCGCGAGCAGAATCTGCAGGCGTGGGTCGATGTCGGGGTCCTTGGGAAGGGCGAGGCCCTCGCGCAGCATGGTCTCGGAGTCGACGAGGCTCGACTGGGTCTCGATGATGCGCGCCAGCATCATCCGCACTCGTTTGCGCTCGCGCAGGGCGCCCCTGTCGTTCCGGCGGGCCCGTTCGAGAAGAGGCCGGGCATCGTCGTGATAGTTGAGTTCGTACATCTTTGAGCCCAGGCCGTAGAGCGCCGCGAAGTTGCCGGGATCGGCTTTGAGCGTCTTCTCCCACGCCAGCATGTCTCCGCCCTCGAGTTCCGCGGTGGTGAGGAGCTTCAGGAAAGCCGCGGCGTCGACGTAGCCCTCGATGCGCGCCACCGCCCGGCCTTCGGGAGTGAAGAAACCGATGGTGGGCAGACCCTCGACGCCGTGTTCGGCCGCGAGTTCCTGCTCGTCGTCGCGGCCCTCGGTGTTCACCTTGACCGAGACCGCGGATTTCGAAAGCCGTCTCACCACATTCGCATCCTTGTACGTCGTCTGGTCGAGCTTGTCGCAGAACGTGCACCACGCGGCCCAGAAGTCGACCATGACGATCCGGCCCTCGGCGCCGGCCCGGGTCCTCGCGGCCTTGTAGTCCTTCTCCCACTTGAGAGCCGCGGCTTCCGTGGACGGGGCGAAGGAGAAGGCGAGCAGGAGGGCGGCGGCTGCGATAGACCGAGCCGCACCGAATCGATTCATGATGCCCGCGGGACTCGAAGCTTCTCGGCCCATCGCCGTGACGCCTCGATGAAACCGTTGAAGAGGCCGTCGAACACCGCCGATACCTTCCAGAAGTTCTCCGGGTGCCACTGCACCGCGACCACGAACTGCCGATCCGGCATCTCCAGGCCCTCGATGATGCCGTCCTCCGGGGAGACCGCGCAGCGGATCAGGCCCTCGCCGAGACGTTTCGCAGCCTGGTGGTGAAACGAATTCACGCCGACGCGGGTGGTCGCCAACAGGGACGCCAGCTTCGAACCGGGTTCGATCGTGACTTCGTGCGCGATCTCCACCCGGTTTTCACCGGTCTCGTGGGTGGCCGCATTGGGAACGTCGCTCGGAATGTCCTGGATCAGCGTGCCCCCCTGGGCGACGTTCAGTACCTGGAGTCCGCGGCAGATGCCAAGGACCGGCATGTCGCGGCGGACCGCCTCGCGGGCGAGCGTGATCTCGAAGGGGTCCCGAGGAGGGTCGACGCGGCCAAGTGCGGTGTGGGGCACCTCGCCGAAGATCTTCGGATCCACGTCGGTGCCGCCTGAGAGCATCAGTCCGTCACAATTGTCGAGGATCTCTCCGGCCAGCTGCTGCGCTTCATCGAGGGGGTTGCTGAAACCCGACGCGACGATGCTCGGGAGGCCGTGCGCCTTGGAGACCGCGTGCAGATAGTCGAACCGCAGCCAGGCGTGGTTCGTCGTCCCGGGATTGCTCCCGGCGGTGATGACGATGCGGGGGCGTGAGCCGCTCACATGCGATCCGGAATGGGGATGCCGAGCAGTGATGCGACATCCGTGGCGTGCCGGACGAAGAGATCGACGACGAGAACGCGCACCGCGCGCAGATCCTCGGTTTCGGCGCGCAGGACGCTGTGCGCGGGGTTCTGGTAGTAGCCGTGGAACGCCTGGGCGATCTGGAACGCGTGCCGGGTCATGACGCTCGGCTCTTCGGTCCGGACCGCGGTTTCGATCGCCTCTTCGGTGCGGGCCATGGCGAGAAACAGGGACCACGCCGAAGAGCCTTCCTCGGTGGTGAGCCATGCCGTCAGAAGTTCCTTGTCCAGGGCGCGGGTGAGCAGGGCCTTGACATCATGGCCCTCCGACGCGACCTTCACCAGGATGTTCTTCGCGCGGACCACGCTGTTCTGGATGTAGGGGCCGGTTTCGCCGGTGAAGGCGAGCGCTTCCTCCATGTCGAAGGTGATGATGCGATTGCGCGAGAAACGCAGCATGAAGTAGCGCAGGGCGCCCACCGCGATGTCGTGAGCGGCCTTCGTGCGATCGGCTTCCGTGCGCTCGGGATCCCGCGTGGCGATCTCATGCGAGGCCTTGGTTTCGAGCGCGTCGATCAGGTCGTCGGCTTTCACCCCGAGGCCTCGGCGGCCCGAGACCTTCACCACGCCAGCGTCTTCGTCGACCTCGTAGCCGAGTTCCTTCGCGGTCGCCTTCGAGAGAACGACCTTCTCGTAGCCCAGATGCCGCGTGCCCTCCGCGGGCTCGGGCCCGGCCACTGCGGCCACGCCGGCTTTCACCACGCGCTGCGGATAACTCTGGCCGACGTCGATGACATTGAAGACGAGGGATGCGCCGGCCCCGAAAGCGGGCGCGCCCTCATCCGCCGATCCGCTGGTCGACGACCACAGCGGCCTTGCGCTCGTCGTGTCTTCGTGACGGCGGTACCGGAAGTCGAGGCCCAGTTTGCCGAGCTTCCAGAGCTGGTAAGCGATGTCCTTGCCGGTATAGGTGACGGTCCCGTTCGACCGCACAATGATTTTATTTTCATCGTCTGGAATCCGAAGGGGTCCAGCAACGGCCCCCGGCCCCCCTCGGGCTCCCCCCGGCCGCGGGCGCCGGCGCGGAGTCTGTTGAGCCCGCTGGGCCGAGTAAATCCGCCTGCGCGGGTGAAGGTGACGCCGGACCCCCGGCCGCCGCAGCGCCGCGATCCATTTTCAGAACCCAGCAGCCTTTGGCTTTGCCTTCGTTCTCGAACTCGATCGCCTTTGTTTCTTTCAGGAGGTCGAAGGCCTTCGCCCAGAAATGCTGGCGGAGGATGTCGGATTCGCGGACCAGGAGGTCGTAGCCGATGTCGAGGCGGGCCATCGTGGCGATGTGCGCGCGGACGATCCGTGCCGCCACGTACTCGCCGAGTTCGGCGGTCGCCCCCTCGTGTTTCTCGATGGCGTGCAGCGTCGCGGCCTGAAGCGCTTTCCGCTCCTTGTCCTCCCCGTACCACTCGAAAACGCGGGCGTAGAGATCCCAGCAGTAATAGTCGAAACGCGCGCCAAGGGTTCGCACGTCGGCGAACGACTTCTTCTCGAGCTGCTCGAAGCCGACGATGACGTCCGCCACCTGGACCCCGGTGTCGTCGATGTAGTTCTGGGTCAGGACCTCGTGGCCGCGCGCCTGGAGCAGGCGGACGAAGGTATCGCCGAGGATGGAGTTTCGGACATGCCCGATGTGGGCGGCCTTGTTGGGATTGATGCTCGTGTGCTCGACGATCACCCGGCCGGGACGCTTCTCGCGCGCTTTCGGAGCGGTAATCGCCGAGACGAGTCGCGTGGTGAAAGCGCTCCGATCGAGGAAGAGGTTGATGAAACCTCCGCCCGCGACATCGGCGCGCGAAACCCCCTCGAGGCTGGTGAGTTTTGGCGCCAGCTCCTGGGCGATCTCGCGCGGCTTGCGCCCGATCTTCTTGGCGAGGTCGAAGGCGAGGGGCAGGGCCATGTCGCCCAGATCGAGTTTCGGCGTGGTCTGAACGAGGATCTCGTCCAGCGTAACGCCAAGTGTCTCCGCCACGGTCTGGCGGATACGCGCCGTAAGTTCGGACTGGAAGGCGAGAAGCACTACGGCAGGACGACGGCGAGTTCGAAGTCCGCCGTGCCCTTGCGGCACCAGTTCTCACGCTTCGAGCAGTAGAAATACGACAAGGTGGTCTTGACCCGGCTCATGCCTTTGGCCGCATCCGGGGCCGGGGTCACCGCGAAGCGAACCGGCTTCGCGAGGTCGAGATACTTCACATTCGCGGGGTCGGGAATGACCCCCGATCCCTTCGGGGGTGGGGGAGCCACGAGCGGCGCACCGGCGGCGAACTTGATCCGCGGGGCCGGCTCTTCGTTGATGTAGACATCGGGGTCCTTCTGTTTGAACTCGAACAGGAGGTTGGCGGGCGCGCCCTTCTTCGCCGGGGCTTCGTAGGCCGCGGTGACCTCGAAGTGCTGCGAGGGCATCAGGGAAGGCGTCATCGGCTGCATTCCCCCTTGAAGGAGGAGTGCGGCGACCAAGGCTAGGAGCGTCATGACCCCTATTGTATCGACCCCGGGTCTGCGGATCCTACTGTCGGTCGACAGGGGCGATCCGCTTCAGCAGGCCGATCTGTCCCGCGTGGTAGATGTCGTGAGCGGCGATGCCCAGCACAGTGCGTCTCACGGTATGTTGCGAACCCGTGACTCTCGAGTCGAAGGTCGAGGGATCGAGCCCTTCGATCGTGGCCCTGAGCAGGCTGTGCTGCTGTTTGAGGAGGGCGAGGTCGTTCCTCCAGTC
>JANNJB010000945.1:0-1805 GCA_031405615.1 Vicinamibacteria bacterium
ACACCATCAACGTCCAGGTCGGGTGGACGCGGCTCTCGTCGTGGCTCCCCTGGATGGAAATGGCGGGCCGCGCGGGCGAACTGTATTTCCACGGCACCGGCCTCAAGATCGACAGCTGGGATCAGCTCTCCGAAGTGACGCTCAAAGAGATCGAAGCCAACCACCCGATCTACAAGACCCCGCCCGATCTGGACGACAACCGCCCGAACGAAACCAGCTGGACCTATTTCAAGAAGGTGATGGATACGAAGAAGAGGTGAGTCCGTCACCCCCGGCGAAGCCACTCCGTTTGACGGGCGAAGACCGGGGGTCTAGCGCGAAGATCCGTTCCTATCCGCGACGGAGCGCCAGCATGCTCGCACTCCGTTTCCATCCGCGACGAAGCGCACAGCGTGGTCAACGCTTGGGTACGCGCTTGTACCGTGTGGATGCGGATGTACCCGTCGCCGCGTGCTCCTGCTCTGCCGCGCAGGCTCGCGAACGTCGCGGCCGGAAACGGGAGTTCGCGCTAGGCCCCCGGTCTTCGCTTGCCCAACGGAGTGGCTGCACCGGGGGTGACGAGGGGTCCAATTGGCTTGGTGGTAGGGGGAGCCGCGGGAAACCGTGGACGCCATCCTCGCTATGACGCCTCCGGGCCGTTCGAGGTCGCTTCGACAGAACTCCCTTCGTCTGTGCTCAGCGACCTTGGGGGCTTATCCTTTCAGCCGCCTCAGCCCAGCGAACATGGCGAAGCTGACCAGCAACGCGGGCAATGTCGCTCCGGTGGATTGGTAGTTCCAGTACACCGCCGCTCCTGCGGCCCAGGCTGCCAGTCCGGCCCATCCCGGGTGGGCGAAGCGGCCGCCGTCGCGATACAGGTCGCGCGGGTCGATCTCCTCCGGGAAGGGGTAGAACTGCGCGAGGGCGACACCGCCGAGCGGCACGAGGATCATGCCGAGCATCCCCATGAATCCGGCGTACCCGTCGATCCATCCCTTCGACAGCACCGACAGCGCTGCGCCGATAAAGCCGGTGACGAGCACTGCAGGGCCGTCCTTGATCGCGGGGATCAGGCTGCGCAGGGCGAGGGCGGAGAGGTAGATGTTCACGAAGTTGGTGGTGATGGTAGCGGTCGCGAGAAGGAGCGCGCCGAGCGGCGGCGATCCCACCGCGGCGAGCATGGTTCCAGGGTCGGTGCTGCCCGAGACCGCGCACAGCAGCGCGCCGAGCAACATTCCGAGGATGCTGGTGATCGACAACGACGCGAAGACCGCGACGCCGCTTCTGGCCGGTGAAGCGCTGTAGCGCGAGTAGTCCGCGAACATCAGGATCCACGAGACCTGATAGGCGATGACGAGGTCGAGGGCCAGCCACATGGAAATCCCCGCGGCCGGCTTGGTGTCGGGAACGGAACCAAGGGCTCCCATCGCGAGGTAGGCGAGTACCGCGCCCGACACGACCATCAGGGGCACGGCCAGACGGTTCGCCAGCGCCACCAGGCGCGGGCCGCCGGCCACGATCAGGGTTGCCGCAACTCCGAGGACCACGGCGAGGAGGCGCAGGTCGGCGGAAGGGAAAACCGCCTCCGTCACCGACGCTGCGATGACGTTATTGAGGGCGATCCATGCGAAGTTCGAGAGATAGAGAACGGCCGCGACAACATGAGCGCCCGGCCGCCCGAGCGGCGCGCGCAGGGCGATGATCGACGGGGTGCCCCAGCGTGATCCGACCGGCGCCAGGAGGCCTACGAGCAACCCGCCAACGATGCTGCCCGCCACGATCACGAGTATCGCGCTCGAGAAGGAAAGACCGGACTTCACGGTCGC
>JANNJB010000946.1:0-3099 GCA_031405615.1 Vicinamibacteria bacterium
GCCACACGTGCAGCGGGAACTGCGCCGACTTGCCCATAGCACCCAGGTACAGGCAGAACGTGATCACGCCGAGGCCGGCGGTGGCGATGGTGCCGCCTTCGACCATGGCGCGCAGTTCGATGAGGTCCCAGGTGCCGGTCAGCCGGTACAGCAGGACGATGCCGATGAGCAGGCCCACGTCGCCCGCCTTGGTGGTCCAGAAGGCTTTCAGCGCGGCCCGCGCGGCCTCGGGCTTGCGGTACCAGAAGCCGATCAGCAGGTACGAGCACACACCCACGAGTTCCCAGCAGATGAAGAGCTGGAGAAGGTTCGGGGCGATGACCACACCCATCATCGAAAACACGAACAGCGACTGGTACGCGTAGTAGCGCCCGAGTGCTGCGGGCGGTTCCGAGTGGAGGTACTCGAGCGAGTAGATCTGCACCAGCGTCGCCACCAGCGTGACGAGGATCAGCATCAGCGTCGACTGCGCGTCGATCAGGACGCCCATGGTGGCGAGCGGGCCGTTCTGCGCGGGCAGCCAGTCCCACACCACACGGATGGATTCGACGCCGGCGCCCGCGAGTTGCCACGCGCGGATGGCCGACACGAGGGACGTGAGCACGGCCGCGATCGAGACAAGCGCAGCCGGCCGCCCCGCTCGACGCAACGGCGGAAGCGCTGCGATCAGCAGGAACGACACCACCGGCGCGAGCAGCGCGAGGAGAATGAGCGCGAGAGGATCGGCCATCATCCCTTGAGCCAGTCGATGTGGTCGGCAATCGCGGACCACGTTGATTGGCTCAAGGGCTGAGCGATGATGAACGATCCCGTCGCCTTGATCCTCCTGGCCCTCCTCGCACCGATGACGGCGTTCCTGCTCATCGCCGTGGTGCCGCCGCTGCGGCGTGCGGGCCTGCCCGCGGCCATCGTGTCGATCATCGGCGTCCTCACCTCTCTCGGCTGCGCGATCCGCACCTGGCAGATCGGGGGAGAAGCCGCCGAACCGATCCGGGCGGCGTGGGACTGGCTGCCCGCGCAGAACGGCCCGCTCGCCACGATGGGCGTCCTCATCGACCCGGTGTCGACGCTGATGATGATCCTCGTGACGCTGGTGGCGACACTCGTGCAGATCTACTCCCTCGAGTATCTCCACACCGAACCGCCCGCGGCACTCGGCCGTTACTACGCCTACCAGTCGCTGTTCGTCTTCTCGATGATGGGCGTGGTCATCGCCCCGAACCTCCTTCAGCTCTTCGTCTGCTGGGAACTCGTCGGCGTGTGCTCGTATCTGCTGATCGGTTTCTGGTACCGCAAGCCTGAAGCCGCGCGCGCCGCCCTCAAGGCTTTCTGGACCACCAAGGCGGGCGACGTGGGCCTGCTCATCGGCATCGTGTTGCTCTATCGCCTCGCGGGGACCTTCGATCTGCTCGCCCTTCGCGGCATGGTCGAAAGCGGTGCGCTCGCGGCCACGGGGCTCGGCGTGATCACGTTCTGCCTCTATCTGGGGGCGATGGGCAAGTCCGCCCAGTTCCCGCTGCACGTGTGGCTGCCCGACGCGATGGAAGGCCCGACCCCGGTTTCCGCTTTGATCCACGCGGCCACGATGGTCACCGCGGGCGTCTACCTTCTCGTCCGCACCGACTTCCTGTTCCGCCTGACTCCCGAGGTTCTCACTCTCGTGGCCTGGATCGGCGCGATCACCGCGCTCATGGCCGCGATCCTCGCCTGCGTCCAGACCGACATCAAGCGCGTGCTCGCCTACTCCACGGTCTCGCAGCTCGGCTACATGATGACCGCGATCGGCGCGGGTTTCGCGGGCGCGGGTTTCCTGCATCTGCTGACCCACGGCGTGTTCAAGGCGCTGCTGTTCCTCGGCGCGGGCGCGGTGATCCATGCCGTCCACAGCAATGAAATGTCGGACATGGGAGGCCTCTTCAAGAAGATGCCCCAGGTCGCGGTGGTGTTCATCATCGGCACGCTGTCCCTCGCAGGCGTGCCTCTCTTCGCGGGTTTCGCCTCGAAGGAGGAAGTGCTCGGAGCCACGCTCGCGGGCGGCTTCATGGGTCCCTTCCTGATGCTCCTGACCGCCGCGTTCCTGACCGCCTTCTACATGTTCCGCGTGGTGTTCGTGGTTTTCTTCGGTCCCGCGAAGAAGACCGACCGCAGCCTTCACGGCGAGGAATACGTGCACGGGGCGGCGCACAGCCGCGACCCCGGCGTGCTCATGGCCGGGCCGCTCTGGATCCTGGCCATGGCCGCGGTCGCCATCGGCGGCTACTTCACTCTCCACCATCCCGAGAGCGAGTTCACTCTCCCCGGCTGGCTCACTCCGGTCGCGGTCGCGGTGGCGCTCGGCGGCATCGTGATGGCATTCCTCACCTATCAGCGCCAGACGATCAGCGCCGATTCCCTCGCGAGCGCCTTCGGCCCGATCCGCCGCGCCGCGCTCGCGAAGTTCTGGATCGACGACCTCTTCGAAGCGATCTACCGCAGCATCCTTCTCGGTCTCGCGCGCATCATCGGCTGGGTCGACCGGTACATCGTCGATGGCGTTCTCAACCTCATCAGCGCCTGGACCCTCGACGGAGGCGACGCCCTGCGCCGCGTCCAGACCGGCCGGGTGGGCGACTACATCTTCGCCCTCGCCGCGGGCCTCGTCGTGCTGATGTTCTGGATGGGAGGGGCCTTCTAAATGAAGTTCCCGGTCCTTTCCATCATCACCTGGACGCCCTTCATCAGCGCCCTGATCATCATGGCGTTCGCGCGCCATCGGCCGCTTCTGGTCCGGCTCGTGGGGACGATCGGCAGCAGCATCACACTCGCTCTCTCCACGTGGCTCTACTTCGCATACGACCACGCGAAGGCCGGGTTCCAGTTCCATGAGTCGTTCCCGCTGGTGCCCTCGGTGGGCATTCACTACCTGCTCGCGGTGGACGGCTGGGGCCTCGTCCTCGTCCTGCTCACCGCGATCATCCTCTTCGCCGGCTCCTTCGCCTCGTGGACGGTGAAGACGCGCGGGCAGGAGTTCTACGCCCTGCTGCTGCTGCTCGTCACCGGCGTCTTCGGCGTGTTCGTGTCCCTCGATCTCTTCGTCCTCTTCCTCTTCTACGAGATCGC
>JANNJB010000947.1:0-2735 GCA_031405615.1 Vicinamibacteria bacterium
CGATCTTCGTCTCGGAGGCGGCGCCAACGCCGTCCACAACATCAAGACCCTTGGCGGCGAGCCCTTCCCCGTGGGTTTTGTCGGAAATGACGCGACCGGCCGCGCCCTGCTCGGCCTTCTCAAGCGAAAGCGGATCAAGACCGTGGGCGTGGGCCGTGCCGCGGGCTACGGCACGCCCCTCAAGACGCGCATTCTCGGCGGTGGCTTCCACTCGACCCGGCAGCAGATCGTCCGGATGGACCGGACGAAACCGCTCTCAGAGGCGTCGCGCCGCTGGAGCGAAGGTCACGTGCGCAGGGCTCTCTCTCGCATCGGCGCCGTCGAGGGTGTTCTGGTGAGCGACTACGGACTTGGCCTTGTCACCGAGGAGGTTCTGAAGCTTTCGACCGCGTTCGCGCGACGGCACAAGGCTCCACTCACCGCCGATTCGCGTCACGCCCTCCTGGGGCTCGCGGGCGTCACCGCGGTCACGCCGAACGAACCCGAGGTCGAGGAAGCTCTCGGCGTCGCGATCGGCCACGACATGAAGAAGCTCGAGCGGGCCGGCCGCGCGCTGCAGGCCCGGCTCAAGACACCCGCGGTCCTGGTCACTCGCGGCAGCGACGGCATGTCGCTCTTCGAAGCGGGCGAAAAGCCCCGTCACATTCCGGTGTTCGGCAGCGACGAGGTGGCCGACGTCACCGGCGCGGGCGACACCGTCATCGCCACCTTCACCCTGGCCCTCGCCGGAGGCGCTTCGGCTTTTGAAGCCGCTCACCTCGCGAACATCGCGGGCGGCCTCGTGGTCATGAAGCGGGGCACCGCGACGGTGTCGGCGAGCGAACTGCGCCAGGCGATCCGCGGGTCCGACTTCCCATGAGCGCTCCTTTCCGCCGGGCCGCTTCAAAGGTGACGACCGTCCAGGCCCTCGAGGAAGTGTGCGCGGAGGCTCGGCGGGAAAAGAGGACCATTGCCTTCGCGAACGGCTGCTTCGATCTGCTCCACGTCGGCCACACCCGGTATCTCCAGGGCGCACGCGCCGAGGGGGACCTCCTGATTGTGGGCATCAACGCCGACGCCTCGGTGAAAAAGCTCAAAGGCCCGAATCGCCCCCTTCAGAACGAAGACGATCGAGCCCTGCTGGTGGCGGCGCTCCACTCCGTGGACTGGGTCGTGATCTTCCACGAAGACACCGTGGACAACCTCCTTCTGGCCCTCAAGCCCGATGTCCATTGCAAGGGCACGGACTACACACCCGAGACGGTGCCGGAACGAGAGACCGTGAAAAGTTACGGCGGGCGGATCGCGATCGTGGGCGATCCCAAGGATCACAACACGAGTACGCTCCTCGCCAGGCTTCAAGCGAGATAGATTTACCTCCCTCATTGTGAGAATTCTGGTTGTCCGCTTGTCGTCCCTCGGCGACGTTGTTCACACCACGCCCATGGTGGCCTCGCTCATTGAAGCCGGGCACGAAGTCGCGTGGGCGGTGGAACCGCCGGCGTCTCCTCTGGTGGGTTCGATCAAGGGGCTGAGCCAGACCTTCGTCCTGCCCAAGGCCTCGGCCTACCACTGGAACGACCGGTTCCGCCTGGCGAGGACGCTGCGGGACTTCAATCCCGAAGTCGCGATCGACGCGCAGGGCCTGTGGAAGTCGGCTTTCTGGACCTGGCTGTCGGGCGCGCCGCGGCGGATCGGCTGGATGGCCGATCAACGCCGCGAAGCGTCATCCAGTGTGATGTTGACCGAGACCGTCGAGTGTCTTCCCGCGGATGTTCATGTCATCGACCAGCACCACGCGCTGCTCGTAGGTCTTGGGATAGACGACCGCGGGACGCGCGACTTTCCCTTCGTTCTTCCCGAGGACGCAGTCGCGATGGCCTCCGCGTACCGGGACTCGATCGGTAATCCTCTCGCTCTGATCTCTCCGGGCGGAGGTTGGGAGAACAAGCTCTACCCGCCCGAGTCGTGGGGCGAGGTGGCGCAAGGTCTTTCCGCCCTGGAGCTGGCTCCGGTGGTTTTGTGGGGTCCCGGCGAAGAGGCGCTTGCGGACGCAGTGGTTCAGGCTTCAGGCGGAACCGCGAAACGCGCCCCCGAGACCTCCGTGCTCGAACTCGCGGCCCTCGCGAAGGTGTCACGTCTCTTCCTCGGCGCCGACACCGGACCTCTCCACATCGCGGGCGCCATGGGTGCGCCGCTCGTCGCGGTTTTTGGCCCGACCGATCCCGCTCGCAACGGGCCCTGGTCCGCGGAGGACGAGGTGGTGCGCAAGGTTCCCTCGTGCGCCCCGTGTCACAAACGCAGCTGCGACACCCATCACGACATCATGAGAAAGATCCTGCCCACCGCGGTCGTGGAAGCGGCGGCGCGACGCCTCGCTTCATCGAGCGACCGGAACGCGGCTTGAGCCTTTCGAGAGTCCGGGTTCGGGCCGGCTACACCGCGGGCGCGCTCGCGCTCTTCTTCGCGGAGCCCACCACCGATTCGCTGATTCGCGGCGGCGTGCTCGCGGTTCTTGGCGAACTGATTCGGATCTGGGCCTCCGGCCACATCGAGAAAACCCACCGCCTCGCCACCGGCGGGCCCTACGCCCACACTCGCAACCCGCTCTACGTGGGCAGCGTCTTGATTGCCTTTGGTCTTCTGGTCGCGGCCCGGCATCCCATTTCGGTAGTGGCCGGCCTGCTGTATCTCATTGTTTTCTATCCGGTTATCGTCCGGGAAGAGGCGACGTTCCTGCGCGCGAAGTTCCCTGA
>JANNJB010000948.1:0-1900 GCA_031405615.1 Vicinamibacteria bacterium
GGCCGCACGTGGAAGGAAGCCGGCAAGCCCCCGGCCTTCGCGAAACCGGCCGAGGACTCGAAGGTGCCCGCGCGTTCCGTCGATCACACCTTCTGGCTGACTCCGGCGCATGGCAACGAGCCGAATGTCTGGTACGCCGGCACGTCGCCGCAGGGCCTCTTCCGGTCCGAGGACGGCGGCGTTACCTGGGAGCCGTTCTCGTGCATCAACGACGATGCGCAGTACCGCGAGTGGATGGGCGCCCAGCAGGACGGCACCCCCGATGGTCCGAAGATGCACTCGGTCATCATCGACCCGCGCGATCCCAAACATCTCTACTTCGCGATGTCGAGCGGCGGTGTTCACGAATCGACCGATGGCGGAAAAACGTTCAAGCCGATCGTGGACGGCATGGAAGTGGTCGATGGTCTCGATGCCGCCACGCTCACGTTCCACGATCCCCACTGCGTGGTGCTTTGTCCGAGCAACCCCGATCGCCTCTATCAGCAGAATCACTGCGGCATCTACCGGCTGGACCGGCCCTCCACGAAGTGGGAGAGGATCGGCAAAGCGATGCCCGCCAAAGTGGGTGATGTCGGTTTCCCGATGGTGGTTCATCCGTGGGATGCCAACGCGGCGTGGGTCTTCCCGATGGACGGCACATCGGTCTGGCCGCGCACGTCGCCTGCCGGGAAGCCAGCGGCGTACGTGACGCGGAACGCGGGGAAGACGTGGAAGCGGCTCGACCAGGGACTGCCCGCGAAGGACGCGTGGTGGACGGTGGAGCGTCAGGCCATGGCCGCGGACGCTCGCGATCCCGTGGGCCTCTACTTCGGCACGACGTGCGGCGAGGTCTGGATGAGCCGTGACGAGGGCGGGAAGTGGTCCCGCATGGCCCAGCATCTTCCGGAAATCTACGCGGTCGAAACCGCCCTGCTCCGATAGTCGATGAAGGTCCTGATCCCGAGCCCGCTTCTCTCCTACACGAAAACCAATCGGGTTGAAGGGAGCGGCGGCACGATGGCCGAGCTGCTCCTGGATCTCGATCGCCAGTATCCGGGCCTGCGTTTCCGGATCGTCGATGAGCAGGAGCGCATGCGGCCGCACATGAGGTTCTTCGTGAACGGGAAACAGGTGTACGACCTCGGCCGCGAGTTGCGTCCGGAAGACGCGGTGCACATTGTCCAGGCCCTGAGCGGCGGGTAGGGGCCCAAATCTCGTCCCGGTTCGTGCCAGAGTAGGGGGTTATGACCGTCAGGACCCTGCTTTTGAGCCTTCTCGCTGTCTGCGGACTCGCCTACGCGATGTGGTGGGCGCGGGTGGCGTGGTCCCGAATGAGCGTGCCATCACCCGTGCTGCTCGTGATCGGCTTCGTCACGAACTTTTTCGACACCCTGGGCATCGGGTCGTTCGCGCCGACCACCACGGCGTTCAAGATGCTGCGTCTCGTGCCCGATGAACACATTCCCGGGACGATGATCGTCGGACACTCGCTGCCCGTGGTGGCCCAGGCCCTCATCTTCATCGCGGTGGTGCCGGTTGAGTCCGTGACCCTGCTCTCCATCACCGTTTCCACGATCGCAGGCGGTTGGCTGGGCGCGGGAGTCGTGTCGAGACTTCCTCGGCGGGGAGTCCAGATAGGCATGGGCGTGGCCCTCCTTCTCGCCGCGCTTTTCATGGCGATGAGTCAACTCGAGTTGTTCCCGGGCGGCGGCGAGGCGCTTGGCCTTTCCGGCCTGCGGCTGGTCACCGCGATCGTCGCCACCTTTTTCCTGGGCGCGATGCTCATGCTGGGCATCGGCCACTATGGCCCCAGCCTGGTCCTGTACAGCTTGCTCGGGATGGACCCCCGCGCCGCGTTCCCGATCATGATGGGCTCTGGCGGTTTCGTCGGCCCCGCGGGTGCGGTCAGGTTCCTCAA
>JANNJB010000949.1:0-1939 GCA_031405615.1 Vicinamibacteria bacterium
CGCGGACCGACGTCTCTACGTGGAGCAGGTCCTTCGGAGCGTGAGGCCCGGAGGTCACGTCCTGGTGGCGACGTTCGGACTCGACGGGCCGGAAAAATGCAGCGGGCTGACCGTCGCGCGTTACTCGCCGACGGAGCTTCACGCTCAGTTCGGGACCTCATTTGAACTGCTTCAAAGCGTCAACGAGGAGCACGTTACGCCGATGGGAATGACGCAGAAGTTTGTCTATTGCGTATGTTCCGTGAAGGGTTCGGGGGGGGCACGCGCTGCCTGAACGTCCGGGCGAGCCGCCGCCTTTTGTTCAGCGTCCCGCCTTCCGCTTGAACCGGCTCCGGCTGTAGACCTCGTAGGCGCCCGTCGAGGCGACTTCGAACGTCTCGATGAACTCGTCTGGAGAGACGATCTCGTAGGTCTCGCGCGCCTTCCACCCTTTGGGTACGTTCTCGAGCGCCTCGCTTTCGAAGACGATCGTGTTGGGCGTGGTCGTACGCATCATGGCGAACTGATTGACGAAGCCCTCCTGGTGAAACTGGCGGAGGACCAGGGTGTTTCGCGCGCGGTCGTAGCTGAAGAACGACGAGTGGTGATGAACCTCGCCTTTGGGATTTTTCGGCTGAGGCGGATAGGTGGAAACGTTGGTCTCATTCAGGAACTTCTTATTGAGGACGAAGCTGTAGGCGCGCTTGACCGTGCCTTTTCCAGGGCTCCCCTCGGACTCGCCTTCCCACTCTCCCTCCATGACCCGGATGGGGACCCAGGGGTCGGGAGTCGCGGTTGGTGCAGACGCAGCGGTCTGAGCGGCGACTAGACCCAGAATGACGCCGATGAACAGAGACATTCGATCCTCTCTCTCTTGAAGCATAAGGCCGTCAAGCCAGGTCGCACGAGAACGAAAGAAGAAACGACACCACAATGAAGGCGGGTTGCGACTCTCCAATCAACGCTGGCCCCGGAGAGGGAACCCGGAGTGTCTCTGCGTGAGGTGCGTCAATGCTGGTGCGCTCCATGTCCGCGATAGAGTTGCGATTGATTCCAATGAGGCAACCCCCCTCTGACGGACAGCCCAGACCCGAGGGGGCGCCGAAGGGCCTTCAGATCGGCCGTTACCAGATCCAGCGCGAGCTCGGCCGGGGAATGATGGGCGTGGTCTACCTAGCCACGGACCCAGACCTCGGGCGCGACATCGCCCTCAAAGCGATTCAGATCCCGCAGGGAGCGAACGAGGCCGACCGGTCGAGCTTCGAGCAGCGCTTTTTCTCCGAAGCGCGAAGCGCCGCGCGCCTGACCCATCCCGGGATTGTCATCGTTCACGACGTCGGTCGCGACCCCGCATCGGGAGTGCTCTACATGAGCCTTCAGTTTCTGCCCGGCCAGACGCTCGACCACCTTCTCAAGGAGAAGGGGGCGCTCGACTGGAAAACCGCGCTGCGGATCGGGAAATCCGTGGCCGAGGCCCTGCATCACGCCCACACCGAGGGTGTCGTGCATCGCGACATCAAGCCTGCAAACATCATGATCCTGCCGTCGGGGGAGGCGAAGATCATGGATTTCGGAATCGCCAAGATCGAGGCCTCGACACTCACGGCCACCGGCCAGTTCCTGGGCACGCCTCTGTACATGTCTCCCGAGCAGGCCATGGCTCGCCCGCTGGATGGCCGGTCCGACGTCTTCTCCCTGGGGTCGGTGCTCTACGAAATGCTCACCGGAACAGCGCCGTTTGCGGGCGATAGCGTGACCAGGATCCTTTTCCAGGTCATGAGTCACATGCCAGCCCCGCCCTCGAACCTGAGCGGAGCGATCCCGGCCGCTATCGACCACGTCTTGCGCAGGTGCCTCGCGAAAGAGGCCAGCGACCGATACCCGGACGCGGGGGCGCTCGCGAGAGATCTCGGAGACATTCTCGAGGGACGGGCGAACGCAGGCACCCTGAGCGACAGCG
>JANNJB010000950.1:0-1511 GCA_031405615.1 Vicinamibacteria bacterium
TAGTTGGGGGACGGGGTTGCTTCGTGGCCCGAAGCCAGGCTTGCGCGCTCCCATCGCGAACGGACCGGGTCCTCGCAATGACGAGAGGTAAAACAACATCATCGTGCACGCGCCGGCGGCCCGGACGGTGCGGGCGACGACGCGGCTAGCCGATGACGACACCGCGGCACTCTCCAAAACCGATGCGGGTGAAGCTTTCGCGGTGGCAGGAGGCGGTGAAGATCACTTCATCTCCATCTTCCAGGAAGCCACGGCTCTCGCCATCCGGCAGCTCGATCCGGTCTTTGCCGCGCGTCGTGAGTTCGAGGAGGCATCCGCGCGAGCCCTTGTCCTTTCCGCTTATCGTGCCCGTGCCGAGCAGATCGCCGGGGTTCAGGTTGCAGCCGCCGCTGGTGTGATGCGCGATCATTTGCGCGGGTGTCCAGTAGAGCGACGCCACGTTCGATTGCGACAGCCGAACCGGAGTGCGGCCGTGCGACCGCATCGCACGCGTCGAGAGCGACACCTCGAGCGCCACGTCGAAAGCGCCAAGCGCCTGGTCCTGGGCGCTGCGAAGGTGCGGCAGCGGAGCGGGGTCGCCCTCGGGACGGTGGAAGGCCGGAGCCCGGAACGGCGCGAGGGCCTCCGCGGTCACCACCCACGGACTGATCGACGTGGCGAAGTTCTTCGAGAGGAACGGCCCGAGCGGCTGGTATTCCCACTTCTGGATGTCGCGAGCCGACCAGTCATTCAGCAGGCACAGACCGAAGATCCGCGAACCGGCTTCGGTTATGGGCACGGGCGAGCCAAGTTCGTTCGCGCCCGCGATGAAGAC
The DNA here is from genome assembly GCA_031405615.1 of Vicinamibacteria bacterium. Taxonomy (GTDB): domain Bacteria; phylum Acidobacteriota; class Vicinamibacteria; order Fen-336; family JAGNNV01; genus JAGNNV01. The sequence goes on from JANNJB010000950.1 coordinate 815, forward strand.
GCCCATCTCCAGTTCGTAGTCGAGAAGCTTCGTTGGCTCGAAATGCGGAGTCTGCCCCACCGCCGTGGGGTCGATCTGGCCGCTCGGGCGCTTCACCGCCGTGCCGCTGACCACAATCGACGATGACCGCCCGTGATACCCGATAGGGACCCACTTGTAGTTCGGCAGGAGCGGATTGTCGGGGCGCATCATCGAACCGACGTTGGTCGCGTGATCGATCGACGCGTAGAAATCCGTGTAGTCCGTGATGCGCGCGGGCAGGACCATCCTCACGTCGCGCTGGGCAAGGAGCACGTCCGCGGCATGCGGCTTCGCGGTGACCTGCGCGCCCTCGGCCCTAAGGAGATGTGAAATTCGATGGCGAAGCGCGCGCCGCTCGACATCGGGGCACGCCATCAGGCCGTTGAGGGTGTCGTCGCCGCACGCCGCCAGCACCCGCGTGGGCAGGCCGGTGAGCAGGCTCCGGTCGAGGCAGGCGCGAAGATCGAGGACCGAATCTCCGATCGCGACGCCGATCCGGTGGGCGCCGCTGCCGCTGGTTCGAAACACGCCCAGGGGCAGGTTCTGGATCGGGAAATCGGTCCCTGCCTGATTGGCGCTTAGAACCCACGACTTCAGGCCCGGGGCGTGCGTCTCGTCGATCGGTGTTGTCTTCATGATGGCCGCAGAAGTCTACGCGCGCGACCAGCGAAGCAAT
>JANNJB010000951.1:0-4661 GCA_031405615.1 Vicinamibacteria bacterium
TCGAGTTTGCTGGCGGGTGGCCTCTCGCTCGCGCTGATCGCCGCGTCCCTGATCATCGTCGGCGTCATCGGATGGCCGATGCTCAGCATCAACGGTCCCCTCGCCCTTCTCATAGGCCTGATCTTCGCGATCGATCCAGTCGCCGGCGAGCGGATCTTGCGGGGCGGTCTGATCGCCCTGATTCTGACCCTGACGATCGGCCTCGCGATCGCGCGAGTGTCGGGCCTCGCGGTCCTGCCGGTCAGGAGTCGAACTCTCCTGGCCGCGATCGTTCTCGGCGCCCTGGCCATCCGCCTCGCGTTTCTACATCCCCAGGCGTTCTACCCGGACTATCGTGTGCACGCTCTGGTTCAGCAGACATACTCTGGCCTGGGTCTTCAGCGATTCCTCGACCAGCTCTTCGAGATTCAGTATGCGAGAAGCCTCGGCCTTCAGCAGATCGACGGGAACTGGTATCCATTTCCCTATCCTCCGGGGCCGTATACCGTCATCGGAGCGGTGCGGGCTGTGTCGGGACTTGACCCCCTCGACGCAGCGATAGCCGTTGCCGCTGCCGCCTCCGCACTGATGCCGGTTCTGACCCTCGCTATTGGTCTCCGGCTCGGCCTTGCCTCTTCGGCCGGACTGGGGGCAGCGTTCTTCCTGGCCCTTCATCCCCTACTCGTCAGGCGGATGGCCCTGGGCTACTTCCCCGGGGTTATCGGGCAATTCGTGGATAGCCTCGCTCTCCTCGTCGTCGTAGGGTCTTTGTCCGACGAGGCCCGTGAGACCCGACGCTGGTGGCTCGTTGTCGTCCTCCTGCTCGCCGCGTTTCTCGTTTACACGCAGTCGATCGCGAACTTCGGCCTCCTTACCGCCTCGCTTCTGGGCCTCGAACTGCTACGCCGTAGCTCCGCCGCGGCGGGGGCCATTCGGGTCGGGGCTGCTGCGTTGATCGCACTCACCCTCTCCTTCGGAGCTTTCTACTGGCGTTACGTGCCTGTGATGGAGAACGTCGCGGGCCGCCGGCCTCAACCCGAGTCGCGTGTTCTGGATCGCCTCGAGCAGATCCGTCAGAATTCTCTCCCGAGGGAAACCGCGGTCGAAGACGATGATCTGAACGACCCTTTCGCCGGAACCACGGTCAATCCCCTTCGCGGATTGGGCAGACTGGCCTCCAGGCTGTGGAGATTCAATGGGCCCTTCATGTTCGCCATCATCGCCGGACTCTGGCTCGTCTGGCGACAGGTAGATCGGGCACGGAAAAACCTGATCCTCGCGTGGTTTTCGGTATCCGCCTGGATCAGCGTCCTCGCTGCCGGGCTACCCTCGCCGAATGGCTTCCAGCACCTGAAAGACCTCGAGTTTGTCTCGCCCCTCCTCGCGCTCGGCCTTGGCCTGCTCGCGACCGGAATCCGGGAACGAAGCACCGTGCTCTCGTGGACGTTTGGGGCGGCGTGGCTTGTCTTCGCGGGGCAAGCTTTCCTTGCCGAGTTCCACGAGAGGCTGCTGCCTCTCGCCGGCTTGTAGGCGAAACGCTACGACCTCGTGCCGATCGCCTTTGGGTCTTTCGAGCGGATTTCGCCCGTCAACTCCTCCAGAGCGGAAACGATATCGGCTTTTGAGACATCGGCGCGGCCAAACTTCAGCGACAGGGCCAAGCCGCGATCACGACCCGTCTTGTAGTGGAAGACGAAGTTCCGGGGTCGTCCCTTGCGATCGGGAACGGCTTTGATGAGGCGTCGCGCCTCAGCCCGGGTCGGTGCGGACCCCGTCTTTTGAAGAGAGTCGATAAACGAGAGCATTTTGTCGGGTGTCTGCTGCCGAACTACCTGAATCAGCACTGACTTAGAGGCAATGTCGGCCAGCCGACACAGCTCGCGGACCCGATCTGGCATGGCGGCAAGGGTCAACGTCTCGGTAACCGTGGAGCGACTCTTTCCGAGCTTCTCCGCCATCATCTCGTGGGTATATCCGTGGGCCTCGGCGAGGACTTTGAGGCCGTCAGCTTCTTCAAAGGCGGTCAGGTCTTTACGCTGAAGATTCTCGATCAGAGCGATCTCCATGGCCTCGGGATCGGAGAGTTCCTTGATCACGCAAGGCATCTCCGGCAAGCCGGCCTCGACGGCAGCACGGTATCGGCGCTCCCCCGCCACGATCTGAAAGCGGGATTCCTTGCGCCTCACGAGGATCGGTTCGAGGATTCCCTTCTCGCGTACCGAGGCCACGAGTTCGGAGAGATCACCGACGTTCTGACGCGGCTGATTGGGGTTGGGGTCGATATCTTCGAGCGGGATCGACTGGCCGATCGGGGATCCGGCAGCCCGCCCAAGCTGATCGATGAAATGACTGTCGTGACGCATCCGGAGGGAAGTTGGAAGGCCGACTCGTTTGACGTTAGACACGTTCGATCACCTCTTCGCAAAGTTTGTAGTATTCGAGCGCGCCGCTGGACTGCGGTGCGAACGTGAAGATCGATTCCCGATGGGCCGGGCTTTCCTCGAGCCGAATGCTCTTGGTGATGGTGGTCTTGAAGACCTTGGTTCCGAAGAGCTGCACGATCGCCTTCTGGACATCGCGCGCCAGAGTCGTCCGCTTGTCGTGCATCGTGATCACTGCCCCAAGGAGCTTGAGTTCGGGATTGGGCCGGGCGCGGATCTTCTCGACCGTCTCCAGGAGGTCCTCGGTGCCTTCGAGGGCAAAGTAACTTGACTGAACGGGAACGAGGACGTGGCTCGAGGCGACAAGAGCGTTCGCGGTGATGATCCCAAGCGTGGGTGGGGTGTCGATGACGATGAAGTCGTACTTCTTCTTGCAGGCGTCGAGGGCGTCGCGCAACTTGAAGTGACCTTCGAGCTCACCGATCAGCTTGTTCTCCGCCTTGGCCAGCGAGATGCGAGCCGGCGCTATGTCGAGGTTTTTGACCTGGGTTTCGCGAACGATCTCGACGAGTTGCTTCTCGCCCATCAAGAGGTCGTAGGTGGACTTCTCCACCGTGGCCAGATCGAGATAGCTCATCGACGAGTTCGCCTGCGGATCGAGGTCGATCAGGAGCGTTTTCTTGCCGCGCATGGCGAGAGCCGCAGCCAGATTGATCGCGGTGGTCGTTTTTCCGACCCCGCCCTTCTGATTCGTAATCGCGAGAACGATCATGTATGTGCGCGGATCTTAGGAACGATTCCGCGCGCGGTCAATGAAAGAAAGCGCGGGCAGTGACACTTGTCGCGCGCCGGACCCTTCGCCGCGCTGGGCTGAGCCGCAGTGCGCCCGCTATCGGCGGGGGTGCGCTCAATTCAGGCTGGGTACCAACTCGCCGCGCAGGGAATTTGGGAACGCGTGCTTGATCTTGACGTGGACCCGATTCCCGGGGGCCACGCCGGAATCCGGAGGAAGGTCGAAGTGGACCAGCCGAAAATGAGGTGTCCGGCCCTTCGCTTCCCCGCCGTCGACCTCGTCGACGAGAACCTCTTCCACTCTGCCGATGAGAGTCTGATTCCGCGCTCGCTGCTGTCTTTGCTGCTGCTCATTGAGAACCTTGAATCGGCGCTTCTTTTCCGCCTCCGGGACGTCGTCTGCTTTTCGAATCGCGGTGGTCCCGGGGCGGGGCGAGTAGAGGAAGACGAAGAGACCGTCGTACTCGGACTCACGAACGACGCGACAGGTCGCGTCGAAGTCCTCCTCTGATTCCCCCGGATAGCCAACGATGACGTCCGCCGTGAGGGCAAGATCCGGACGGTGCCTCCGCAGCAGCGCAAGACGATCGAGATACTCATCCGCGGTGTACCCGCGCCGCATGTCCGCAAGAATGGCGTTCGAGCCGGACTGAACCGGCAGGTGGAGGTAGGGCGCAAGTCGCGGGAGATCGGCGAAACAGCGGGCGAACTTTTCCTCCACATGTTCGGGATGCGAAGTCGTGAACCGCAATCTCCAGAGACGTTCATCCGCGTCGTGCACCCGGCGCAGAAGATCGGGAAAGTCGACGTCCGCAAACCGGTACGCGTTCACGGTTTGGCCGAGCAGCATTACCTCGTGATAGCCACGGTCGAGCAGGCTCTGGAGTTCCGCCAGGATGCTCTCGGGCGAGCGACAGACTTCCTTCCCCCGGGTTCTCGGCACGACACAGAAACTGCAGACGTGGTTGCAGCCTTCGACGATCGTGACGTAGGCGCGCGTGGGGCTGGAATGCGATACGACCTCGGCGGGGATTGAGAACGCGTCGGCCTTCGTGTCGATCGCCGATCGCCGCTCTCCGGTGGAGGTGGACTCGCGGAGAAGCGTGGTCAAGTCCTGGAGGTTGTGGGTGCCGACGAGGACGTCCACCGAAGGCGCGCGATCGAGGATCTCCTTGCCCTGCAGCTGGGCTACACAGCCGCCCACGGCGATCTTGAGCCCCGGCGTTTCCTTCTTGAGGCTCTTGTAGCGGCCGACGGCATGGAAGAGCTTCTCGGCGGCGCGCTCGCGAACCGCGCAGGTGTTCACGAAGATGACGTCGGCGCCTTGCGCGGTTTCGGTGCGCTCGAGGCCGTCGGCTTCGAGAAGACCCGCAGCCTTCTCGGAGTCGTTGACGTTCATCTGACAGCCGAACGTCTCGATAAAGTACTTGCCGCGCGACACCCCTCCGCTCCTCAGGCTCTCGCGGCATTGTCGATGAGCCGAACCCGGTCGATCAGTTCTTCGGCGTT
>JANNJB010000952.1:0-2667 GCA_031405615.1 Vicinamibacteria bacterium
TCTTCGACTTCCGCGAGCCGGAAGGCCCTGGCGCTTGGATCCTGGGTGATCATGAAAGACCTCGGGAGACGGGGGGTGAAGCGGAACGGATGGGAGTCATCGCACCGCCAGATGGGCCGGTCTGACCGGTCAGGATGCTACACCGGCCGAACCGGGCAAGGGCAGAGATGCGAATGCCTCATTTTCAGGGTACAAACGCCTCCGGCTGGGGCTTTCCGCGGTGGCACATCGCGCACTGGATCGCGCTCTCCTCGATCGTGGCTTTGAAAGCGACTTTCTGCCGCGCAGGCTCCTAGAATCGGTCTCGTCCCCATGCCCCTGTCCTCCCCCGAACTTCCCCGCTTCTTCGCCGCCGCCGAGCCGCATCGGCTGGCCGTGCTCAAGGCGCTGTGGCCGGCCATCGCCGGGGAAGGCGTCGCCAATCACTCCGAGGTCGTGGGGATCCAGGGCGATGTGATGAGGGTGCGCGCGGATACGAATTCGTGGCTCAAGACGGTGCGGGATCTCAAAGGCACGCTGGTGATGCGGCTTCAGCGAGCCGCCGGCCCGCTCGCTCCCCGGGCCCTCGCCTTTGTCGAGGGACCCATCACGCCACGCGCTGCGCGGCGGAAGGGGCGACCGGCCCTCCGCCCGGTGGCTCTTTCAGATCTTCCGAGTGCGGTACGCGAGGCCGCCCTCAAGATCCCTACACCGGAGGGGCGCGAGATCTACCTGCGCGCCGCGGCCGCGTTCGAGGCCCGGTTCAGGAAGCCTGCGACACCTTGAAGAAGGAAAGCAGGCGTTCGAGGTTCTCCGCCTGCTGCCTCAGTTCCTCAGCCGTCGCGGAAAGTTCCTCCGAAGCCGACGCGTTCTGCTGCGTCACCTGATCGACCTGACCCATCGCCCGGTTCATCTGACCCACGCCCGCCGCCTGTTCGGCCGACGCCGCGGCCAGCTCCTGCACCACTTCAGCGGTCCGCCGGATCGAAGGCGCCAGCTGCTCGAGCTTGCGTCCCGATAAACCCGCGATCTCGAGGCTTCCGATCGTCAACTCCGAAATCTGTTTCGCCGCGGTCTGGGATCGCTCGGCCAGACGTCGAATCTCCGCCGCCACCACCGCGAAACCTCGCCCCTGCTCTCCCGCCCGCGCCGCCTCGATCGCCGCGTTCAGGGCCAGCAGATTCGTCTGGTACGCGATGTCCTGGATGATTCCGATACGCTCCGAGATCGTCTTCATCGCCTGAACCGTCTTCTGCACCGAACCCGCCGCTTCCTCCGCGTCCTGCGCGCCCCGCATCGCCATCTGCTCGAGGTTCCGGCTGTGATCCGCGTTCTGGGTGATCGAACTGCTCATCTCCTCGAGCGACGCCGTCGTCTCCTCCACCGACGCCGCCTGCTGCGAGGTCCCGTTCGACAAAACACCCGACGATGACGTCAGCTGTTGCGCGGCGAGAGACACCGAGGCCGACGCGGAGCGGGCGTTCTCGATGGTCATCGAGAGTTGCGCCGACATATTGGCCCACGCGGCCCCGAGACGGTCCTTCTCCGAGCGCTGTTTGATCGTGGACGTCAAATCCCCGGCGGCAAGCTGGTCGGCCTGGGCGACGAGCGAACGGAGATACTCGAGGAGATCCCGGCAGGACTGCTGGAGTGTTCCAAGCTCGCCTTCGGCCGACACCACGACCGGCTGGTCGAAGTCGCCTTCCACGATGGCGCGGTGGACCTTTGTGACCTGGGCCACGGGTTCGGAGATGGAGCGTCCGATCCAGCGGGCGGTGAGCGGCACGCTGATCACGAACAGGACGAGGATGAGGAGCGCGACCCTTCCCGAGCGGACCGATGTGGCTTGAGCATCGAGGAGGCCGTCGCCCGCGGACCGGGTCTGGTTCTCGACCATCTTCCGGAGATCGGCGATCACCTTTCCCGACTTCCCGGAAAGGGTCGAGCGGAGTTCGTCGAATTCGGCTTCGTGGGTCTTCTTGAGCGCCGGGTCCTTCAGGATCTCGAGGATGCGACCCGCGTCTTGCACGGTTCCAAGGAGACGGGCTCTCACGTCGGCGAAACCGGACTCCGTCGCTTCCTCTGGTGTGAAGAGACCGTCGAGTCTGGCGAGGCCCGCGCCGGCCCCGGCGGCGGCGTCCTTGTACTCGGCTTCGCGATCCTCGATGTCGCTCCCATAGTCGGCGGCGTTCAAAACGGGAGTGGTGACTTTCTCGGTCAGGGAGATGAGACCTCGGAGCCCGGACACGCGGGAGAGATCACGCTGGCTCTTCGTGAGACGTTCCTCGACGGAGCGATTGGACAGGAAGAGGACGATCCACATCGAGATCGGCAGAAGCAGGCAGACCGCGGCCGCGATCGCCACCCTGGACTTGAGCGAGAGGTCCCGGCGTGTCTCCTTCCCGCTCATTCCGTCACCTTGAAGAAAGCGAGCAGGCGCTCGAGGTTCTCCGCCTGCTGCCGAAGTTCCTCGGCGGTCGCCGCGAGTTGCTCCGACGCTGATGCGTTTTGCTGCGTCACCTGATCCACCTGTCCCATCGCCCGGTTCATCTGGCCCACGCCCGCCGCCTGTTCCGCCGACGCCGCGGCCAGTTCCTGCACCACCTCGGCGGTCCGCCGGATCGAAGGCGCCAGTTGCTCGAGCTTCCTCCCCGACAAACCCGCGATCTCGAGACTGCCCGTCGTCAA
>JANNJB010000953.1:0-1933 GCA_031405615.1 Vicinamibacteria bacterium
ACGAGCTCAATGAGCTGAGCGGGATCCTCTCCGACCGAGAGGTCGACGATGATCACGCGCAGTCCGATCCCGATCTGCGGCGCGGCGAGGCCAATGCCGGGCGCCGCGATCATGGTCTCGTGCATGTCATCCAGAAGGGAGCGGATTTCGTCGGTCACGGCGGGGACGGACGCGGAAGGAGTGTGAAGCACACCCTCGCCCCACTTGACGATGGGCCGGATTGCCAAGATTCAGTTCCTTTCGGTGGGCTTGTTTTCGAAGCCGAATGTCCGGGCTCGCAGTTCGCGAGCGCTCTCGAAGTGGGCGAGAACCTGCTGCCGCGAGTCGCCGCCGTAGGTTTCGAGGAGAGCCTGGGCGAGAACGATCCGCACCATGGCCTCGCTCACCACCGCCGCCGCGGGCACCACGCAGGTGTCGCTTCGCTCGATCGCGGCGGGGGCCGGCTCCATCGTCTTGAGGTCGACGGAGGGGAGTCGGTTCATCAGCGTGGGGATGGGCTTCACGATGGCGCGCACCCGGATCTCCTCGCCGTTCGAGATGCCGCCTTCGATCCCGCCCGCGTGGTTCGACGGCCGCGTGAAGCCGATCCCCGGCTCGACCCCGATCTTGTCGTGAAAGGAACTGCCTCGCGTCCGCCCGGCGGCGAAGCCGTTTCCAAGCGCCACCGCCTTGACCGAAGGGATCGACATCAGCGCCTGGGCGAGCTGACCGTCGAGCCGCGATGTCCACTGCGCGAAACTGCCGACCCCCGGGGGGGTGCCCTTCACCGCAACCTCGATCTCCCCGCCGACGGTGTCGCCGTCCTTCTTCGCGGCGTCGATCGCTGCGCGCATCTGTTCGCCGACCCGCTCGTCCACGCAACCCACGTCGGACGAGAGGGCTTTTGACATGTCGCCGAAGGAGACGTCGTGATCGACGGAGGCGCCTTCGATTGCGACCACGTGCGATCGGACCTCGATTCCGAACAGATCCAGCACCGATTGAACGAGCATGCCCGCGGCCACGCGAGCCGCGGTGTCACGCGCGCTCGATCGCTCGATGATGTTGCGAAGATCGAGGGTCAGATACTTGAGGGCGCCGGCGAGGTCCGCGTGGCCGGGGCGGGGCGAAGTCCGCTCGCGCTTCGAGAGGGCGGCTTTCGCCTCGGCCGGATCGGTCAGCGGGTCGGGCGACATGACGTCGCTCCAGTTCGCGTGATCCTTGTTGCGCACGACCAGAGTGATGGGCGACCCGAGCGTGAGGCCGTGCCGGATGCCGCTCAGGATCTCCACCTCATCCTGTTCGATCTTCATCCGTCCGCCGCGGCCATAGCCGCCCTGCCGCCGGGCCAGTTCCAGGTTGATCCGGTCCTTTCTCACTTCAAGTCCGGCCGGGAGCCCCTCGACAAGGCAAAGCACGGCCGGACCATGAGATTCGCCTGCGGTAAGGACGCGCATCGCCCGCGGAATCTAGCAGGGTGCTGAAGTGCTGAAGAAGTTCAGCGGCCAGGCCTCAGGGCCTGTCGATACGCTTCCAGTGTCCTGCGCCCGGTTGTGTCCCAAGAGAAAGTGGCCGCCCGTAGCAGGCCGCGTTCGCGGAGATCCGCCCTTAGAGCGGCGTCCCGCGAAAGCGAGAGCAGTCCCGCGCAGATCGCACCCGTATCCAGGGGATCGACGAGCAGCGCCGCGCCTTCGCCGATCTCCGCCAGAGACGTGCTGTTCGAAGTGAGAACCGGCGCCCCGCAGCTCATCGCCTCCACGACGGGGAAGCCGAACCCTTCGAAGAGACTTGGGTACACGCAGGCGAGGGCGTGCGAGTAGAGCGAGGGCAGGGTCGTCTCCTCCACGTAGTCGAGGATGCTGATTCGATCCGCCACGTCGGCGCCGCGCGCCCGTTCGTAGATCTGTTCGCACTTCCAGCCGCGCTGACCTGCCAGGACCAGGTTCACGCCGGG
>JANNJB010000954.1:0-5516 GCA_031405615.1 Vicinamibacteria bacterium
CGTCCAGACCACCGATCGTGGCAAGACGATCGACGAATGCCTGGATGGCTTCGAGGATATCCATCCGGCTTTCAAAGTCGATGCGCACGGTGGCGGGGCTGGCCGTCATGGCTAACGCTGGAGGATATGACACACAGGGTCGATATTCGACGCCCGCGCCGAGAATTTCAACGCTAATCTTCGCGTCTCATGAGAATCCGTCCCGCCCGTTCGTTTCGCGGAACCTTCCGCCTTCCCGGAGACAAGTCGATCACCCACCGCGCTTTCCTCTTCGGAGCGATAGCGAAGGGTCGGACCACGATCGAGGGCGCTTCTTCTGGCGAAGACTGCGCGTCGACGCGGCGGTGCCTCGAATCCCTGGGCGTGCGTTTCGACCTCTCCGAGGATCGGCGCCGCTTCACGGTCCACGGCGGAGAATCCCTCGCCGCCCCCTCGGGGCCGCTCGATTGCGGCAACTCTGGAACGACGTTGCGCCTGCTCATGGGCCTTCTGGCCGGATCGAACTTCGAGGCGACGCTTTTGGGCGATGAATCGCTGAACCGCCGTCCGATGGAGCGGGTCGCGAGGCCGCTGCGTGGGATGGGCGCGCGCATCGAAACGAGCGACGGCCGCCCGCCCGTGACGGTCACGGGTTGCCGGTTGCACGGCGCCGCGCTCACCCCCGAAGCCGCGAGCGCTCAGATCAAGAGCGCCATTCTCCTGGCCGCACTTGGGGCGCCAGGGCGCACCACGATTCATGAGCCCGAGCCGACGCGCGATCATACGGAGCGAATGATCCGAGCCTTTGGCGGCGTATTGAGGACGGAGGGAGGGACGATCGAGATCGACGGTCCCCAGACCCTCACCGCCCGGCACGTCGAGATCCCGGGCGATCCGTCGAGCGCCGCGCCTTTCGTCGTGGCGGGCCTGATCCGTCCCGATTCCGAGGTGGTGATCGAAGGGGTGCTGCTGAACCCTCACCGTGTCCGCTACATCGAGGTCCTCCGCGAGATGGGAGGACGAATCGACGTGGAAATCACTTCGACCGCCGATTCCGAGCCCTCCGGCCGCATCGTCGCGCGATCCTCGGAACTTACGGGGATTGAGATCGATCCCGCCGACGTGCCTGCGATCGTCGACGAATTGCCGATCCTGGCGATCGCGGGAGCGTTCGCGAAGGGACAAACGGTGGTCCGCGGGGCCTCGGAACTGCGAGTGAAGGAATCCGATCGCATCAAGGCCATGGTCGCCGGACTCCGGGCGATGGGTGGCCGCATCGCCGAGACGGAGGACGGTTTCTCGATCGACGGCGGCGCCCCTCTTTACGGCGCTTCGGTCTCGAGCGAGGGCGACCACCGGATCGCCATGGCCCTTTCCATCGCCGCCCTGGGCGCACGCGGCGACACGGATGTGGCGGGGGCCCGGGCGGTCGCCATCTCCCTGCCCGCCTTCTACGATGAACTCGACCGGGGCGCCGCCCGTTGAACCCGCCCCCCCGCATCGCGCTGGTGGGGTTCATGGGCTCCGGCAAGTCGACCACCGGCCGCCTCCTTGCGGAGCGCCTCGGCCATCGTTTCGAGGACGCCGATGACCGGATCGAGGAGATGGCGGGGGAGACGATCGTCGAGATCTTCTCGAACCGGGGCGAAGAAGCGTTCCGCGAGATCGAGCGACGCGCCATCCACGACCTGCTGGCCGAAGAGGGCGTGGTGATCGCGACCGGCGGCGGAGCGTTTGCCCAGGCCGGGTGCGCGGACGAGATTCTCGCCCGCGCCTTTACCGTGCATCTCGCCTGCGATTTCGCGCAGGCCTGGGCGCGGGTAGGGGGCCGGACCGGGCGACCGCTCGCCCTCTCGGGTGAAACTGCGATGCAGGCGCTTTATGCAGACCGAAAAGACAAGTACTCTCGGGCTCACGCCGTCATCGACACCACCCGTCTCACCCCGGACGAAGTGGTGGCCGAATTGCTAAGTCTCCTGCCAACGACGTAAGGCCCTGGTCCATTCATGCGCTATCTGATCCTCTCGGACATCCACGCGAACTACGAGGCCTTCAAGGCGGTGATGAACGCCACGCGGCGCAAGCGCTGGGACAAGGCGATCTGCCTCGGGGACATCGTGGGATACGCGGCCGAGGTGAATCAGACTGTCGATCGGCTTCGCGCCATCAAGCCCCTCACGACGATCCGCGGCAACCACGACAAGGTCTGCGCCGGCGTCGAAGGAGAGGAGAGGCTTGCCAAGTTCTCACGTTTTGCCCGGGTGGCCGCGGAATGGACGGCGCAGAAACTCACGCGGACGAACCGCCGGTATCTGGCCACGCTCGCGAAGGGCCCGAAGATGGTCGACGATTCGTTCATGATCGCCCACGGCTCGCCGCTGGACGAAGACGCGTACATCTTCAGCGACCTCGACGCGCTGCGAGTCTTCCGCGGCATGGATTTTCCCATCTGCTTCATTGGCCATTCCCACTTTCCCGTGGTCTTCACCTGGGACGGGTCCGAAGTGGACATGCAGATGGCCACGCCGCCAGAGTTCAAACTCAAGCTCGATCCCAACAAGCGGTATCTGATCAACCCGGGAAGTGTCGGCCAGCCTCGCGACCGATGTCCGCTCGCGTCGTTCGCCACCTACAACTCCGAGACCCGCCTGCTCCGGATCCACCGCGTGCGCTACAACATCGCGGTCACGCAGGAGAACATCCTGAGCGCGGGGCTTCCACCGCCTCTGGCCGACCGACTGTCCGTCGGTCGCTGACCAGGCCTCCTAGAGGACCCCGGCCCGCTTGAGAAGGCGCCGAGCGGACGTCACGGAAAGCCCGGCCACGTTCGAAGGAGAACCGTGGATGGACTCGATGAAGGCGGCGCCGCCCCCTTCCACGTGATAGGCGCCTGCCTTGTCCATCGGCTCCCCGGTCCCAACGTAGCGGGCGATCTCTCCCTCGTCCATCTTTCGAAAACGCACCTCCGTGACGTCCACGACGGTGGCCACCTTGAGTCCCCACGCAACCGAAACGCCGGTCATCACCGTGTGAGTCCGGCCGGAGAGGCTCTTGAGCATTCGTCGGGCGTCGGCCGGGTCCTCGGGCTTATTGAGAATGCGTGAACCGAGAACCACTACGGTGTCCGCCGCGATCACACAATCGCCCGCTTTGCGGGGCGGGACCAGGGCCTTCCGTCTGGCCAGCCTCCGCACCGCCGCCCGGGGCGCCTCGCCGGGGAGAAGGGTCTCATCGACATCCGCCGGAGAGACCTCGAAGGAGAGGCCGAGCGATTCCAGGATACGGGCGCGGCGCGGCGAAGCGCTCGCGAGAATGAGCCTGCGGGAGGGCACTGGAGAAGGGGCGGCCCGCGTTAGCTCGTCAGGCGAACGGCCTTCTTCGCGAGAAGGTCGACGGAGCCTTCAGCCTTGATCACGTAGTCGTCGGCGCCGTAATCCGTCCGCGCCTGCTCGTGGTTGGCGATCTCGGCACGGGTGTGGACCAGGATCGGGATCTCGATCCACTCCATCGTGGACTTGACGTAGTTCACAAGGTCCTTCCCCGAGAGTTCCCCAGCCAGCAAGGGTTCGAGAATCAGCAGGGAAGGTCGTTCACGTCCCATCGCGTCGAGGGCCGCGCGAACGGCGTCCACCACGACGGGAGCAAAGCCAAGCTTCTCGCAGACCTTCCTGGTCTCTTCCGCCACTGCCGCGTCATCATCGACGATGAGGACAGGCTTGAGCGCGGAGGGAGAGGTTTTCGGCCGCGCCCCGGGCGGCTGGGTGGAAGTGGCGGGTGACCCCTTTGGCGTGTGCTCGAGCTTCGCGACCACCGCGGCCAGCTGCTGGTGGCTCTCCTTGAGGGTCGCCATGTCTTTTTGGATAGCCTGAAGGATGCTCTTGAGGCCCTCCATGCCCTCGTTCTTCACGGGGGGCACGGTCGCTGGCGGGTAACCGGCCGCCTTGAGCGCCTGAGAGCTCTGCACTCCGGGGGGCAGAGTGGCGGAGGCGTCGACCCGCTCGATGCGGGCGAGCAAAGAGTCCGTCGAATCGGTGTCGCGATTTCCGGTAGGAATGGGCGGGGGTGCGGCCGCCGCGGGAACCGGAGACGAGCCGGAGGTGGGGCTCGGCGACTGGATCGTGACCTTGACCGTGGGCGCCTTGCGCAGCCGGGCGCCGCAACCGCCGCAGCTCAGGAAACCAAGGTCATCCGCGGCGCCGGTGACCGGCGCCCCGCAGCGCGGGCATTTGGGAATTGCGGACAAGGATTCAGGCCAGGACGCGAGGCCGGGGCTCGGGAGATTGACTGTGGGTGCTGCAACAAGAAAAAATGCGGGTCATTTGGAAGTCCGTGACCTGAGGAGCATATTCCCAAACCGAAGCTGAGGCGCATGGGCCTTTCGAAAACCGCCTTCAGTAAGATGCATGTTCCCTTGCGATTCGAGATCCGCCACCCGAGCCACCGTGAAGAGGTTTCTTCCGACAGCGACTTCGTCGTTTTCGGACGGGACCCCTCTTGCGACATCATCATCAAGAACCCGCGTTGCTCCAGACGGCACGCCTCGGTTCGGGTGGTGCCGGACGGCTTCCACCTTCTGGACATGGGCAGCTCCAACGGCGTCTACGTCCTGGGCCAGAAGATCGACGACGCCATCATCCGGGAGGGCGACGTTTTCTCGATGGGCGACGTGTTCGTCCGCATCCTCCCCGAAGACATGCCCCCGACCCTGGCCATGGTGCGCAACGACGCGACCCTGCGTCAGATGGCCCCGCCCGTCTTCGATCCACCGCCCCGTCGCCCTCTCCCGCCCCCGCTTTCGAGGGTGGAGCCGAGGACACCCGGGCCAGCACCCGCCGTGCCCCTTCTCGCCCCGCGTGTTCTCGGCGCATCGTCGGTGGCCGCGGGTGTAGCGCTCATCGTGGGGTCCCTGACCCTGGGCCCGCAATTAGGTTCCCTCGCCTCTGTCCTTCCCTACGTGCTTCCCGTCCTGGGAGTGGTCTCAGCCCTCGCGGGACTCGGCGCCCTTGGCGGCTTCCGTTTCGCGCGCGGGCTGCACTACATGGTCTTTACGATCTGGACGATGACCTGCCTCATGGCTCCCTTTGGAGTCATCGGCTTCGCCTACCAGCTTCGCGGCGAAGAGCACCCCGACACCGACTCCTTCTTCGCGGTGGTGATCGGCATATCGGGAGCGATGGCGGTGATCGCGCTCGTCATCGCCACCTTCCTCGCCCGGATCTATATCCCCACCCCGCCTCCGCTCTAGCGCCACGTCCCGGTTGGTCTGACCTCAGGCGTGCTTCCGGGCTTGGGCGAGCCCGGTGAGCCCCGGTCTATAATGGCGTGTTTGCCAATGCCAAAGAAATCCGCCGTACCCAAGTCCCGGGCCAAAACGGCCACGACCCCCTCCGCGAAGACCGCAAGGCCCTCCGCTCCCGCCAAAGCGCCAGTGGTCCGACCAATTGCCTCGGCCAAAACCGGCCCGGGAGCGCCTCCCCTGGACAAGGCGGAAGCGCTTCGCCTCTACCGCCAGATGCTCTTGATCCGGCGTTTCGAGG
>JANNJB010000955.1:0-13099 GCA_031405615.1 Vicinamibacteria bacterium
GGTGGTGGGGTTTCTACGACCTCAATCCCAAGGTCATCGCACCCCAGCATTACGACGGTGAGACAAACCTCTACTCCGTCTCGCAGGGCTGGTCCTACGCGGGCGACCGCGGCCGCAACCAGGTGAACGCCGCCATCTCCCCACTTCGCTGAGGGTTTCGGCAAGCACGATCTCAAGTTCGGCATCGAAGTCGAGCGGTCCAAGACGCGCGACCGCTACAGCCACAACAACAATACCTATTACTACGACTACGGCGGCCAGCCGTATTACGCGTACGGGTACGGCTACGATCTCAACGGCCGCAACAAGAAGTTCGCGGCCTACGCGCAGGATTCGTGGCATGTGAGCGATCGCCTCACCATGAACATCGGCGTGCGCATGGACAAAGTTTCGGGCGGAGCGCCCGGCGCTGATTCCGTGTACTCGAACACCAGCATCGCCCCTCGTTTCGGTTTCGCCTTCGACCCCGCGGGCGACACCAAGACGGTGGTGAAGGGCAGCTACAGCCAGTACTACGAGGGCATCTTCAACGACATCTACAAGCAGGCGACGTCCGGCTATCAGGATTCCCTTTCCTGGGACATGGCGAACTGTCCGGCTTACGGACCGCAGGGGCCGACCGCGAGCTACAGATGCCCGCTCAACCGGCGGGTCGAAGTGGGGCGCGTCAAGGCTCCGGTGGCGACCATCGATCCCGACATCAAGCATCCTCGGGTCGACGAGTTCTCGCTTGGTTTCGAACGCGCGATCGGCCGCAACGTCCGGCTTGCGGTCACGGGCATCAAGCGTGACAACAAGAACTTCATCGGCCAGGTGCTGCCGTCCGCGCGGTGGGCCCGGGTGACCGCAACGTCGCCCGCTCCGAACAACACCACCCTCGTGTATCCGGCGACTCCCTACAGCTACTACCGCTGGACGAACCGCTCGGCCTCATCGAACAACCTTTACATCACGAATCCCGATGGCTTCCAGTATCTCGATGCCGCGGGCAACGTGCTGGGAACGGTCGATGCCAACCGCAGGTACAAGGCGGCGATGTTCGTGCTCACCAAGAACTACTCGAGCCGGTGGCGCGCGCAGGTCTCGTATGTCTGGTCGAAGGCCGAGGGCACCATCAACAACGGCAGCGAAGGGACTTACGGCGTCAGCAGCTTCTACGCGAGCCCGACGCAGTCGCTCGTGAATGCCGAGGGCAACATGTCCAACGATCGCACGCATGAGGTCAAGGCGATGGTGGGTGTGCAGATCCCGAAGGTTGAAGTTGCGGTGAACGCCTACTTCCGCTCGATCAGCGGAGGAACGTATGCGCCGTATGTTCAATTGAGCGGAGGCACGACGGGCTACTCGGCGACGGGTTACTTCTTCGCGGGCTCCGCCGGCCGTCGTCCGGCTCTCGAACCGCGTGGCAACCAGCGCCTCGACACCTTGAACATCCTGGATCTTCGGCTCGAGAAGATCTTCAACGTGGGCGGAGGCGATCATCGTCTTTCGGTCTACGGCGATATCTTCAACGCGCTCAACGCGGACACCATCACCGGTGTGTTCAACAACATCGGCGGAACGAGCGTTCTCGACCCGACCAAGGCCATCGGCACCACCAAGGTCGTTCCCTACGGCGGCCCCTCATCCGTGACGGCTCCTCGTCAGATCCAGATCGGAGCCCGCTGGACGTTCTAGGAGCCCTAGACGTCTGAACCGCACGCTCAGGGTCGGCCAGTGGGCCGGCCCTGCAAAGCCCCAGAGCCGCTCGCTCTGGGGCTTTGCTTTTTTGCGCTCGCCGCTTCCAACCTGAAACCCGGTCCGGTTTCCGGGACCCATGGCCGTCCCGGATCGGGGACCTGCATCGGAAGTTGTTGTTCGGAAGAGATTTGTGGTCTGGCCCGACCAGTGGCGCGAGGTTTGCTCAAGAAAGAGGCGGGTCCAAAAACGGGCCCCTCCAAACTAACGACAACTCTCTCCACGAAGGAACGCAGTCCCTTGAAAAACATCTCGACCCTCATACTTCTTCTCTTGAGCGCGCCCGTTCTCGCGCAGGAGGCCCAGGACGAAGCTCCCGCTCAGAAGTTCACGGTTCACGGTTACCTCACCCAGGCCTTCGCCAAGTCGAACGGGGATCAGGTCCTCGGCATCGGTGACGAGGGAACCACGGACTACCGCCGCGCCGCGGTGCTCGTCCGCTTCACGCCGTCCACCAAGGACACCCTCGTGATCCAACTGGCCCACCGCCGTCTCGGCCTGAGCCCCTCGCTCGCGTTCGAGCCCGACGTCAAGCTCGACTGGGCGTTCTACGAGCGCCGTCTCGCCGAGAACACTTCCCTGCGGGTGGGTCGCATTCCCCAGCCCATGGGTCTTCAGAACGAGACCCGTTACGTCGGGACGCTGCTGCCTTTCTACCGCACTCCCTACAACTTCTATCAGGAGGGTTCGTTCACCTCCGAGACGGTGGACGGCCTCGCCCTGCGCCAGTCCATCTCGCCTGCCTCCTCGTGGAACGCGGAGGCCTCGGCCTACGTCGGCGGTTTCTCGATGGTCGAGCAGAGCGACAACGGTCTCGTGAAGCCTCGCGCCGAGAAGACGCTCGGCGGTCAGGTCTGGCTGAACACTCCGATCAGCGGGTTCCGTGTAGGCGCGGGCGGCCAGCGCTTCGACCTCACCGGCACCGCTCTCGTGTCGGATCAGAAGGACTCGTGGAAGACCTACTACGTCTCCGGTGAGTACGTGGGCTCGCGGATCAAACTGCAGTCGGAGTACCGGAAGACGATGATCCGCGACGCGAACGTCGACTTCAAGGCGTACTACGTATATGGCGGAGTGAACGTGACCTCCCGCCTCTCGCTGCACGCGCAGTTCGACACTTCGTCGCTCGAACTCTCGCCGGGGACCCCCCGGGCGTTCCAGGTGGAGAAGTACTACGAGGACTGGACCGCGGGCGCCACTTTCGCGGTCCGGCCTGACGTCGTCCTCAAGGGCGAGTACCATTGGAGCGAGAGCCAGCTTCTCGAAACCAATATTCGCCCCCTGGGCGCTCCCTCCAGACCCGTGAACTATGGCATCGTCTCGATGTCGGTTTCCTTCTAACCGGCGCCCGTGACTTCGAAAAGCCAAGAGGTGAATCAAAACATGACCCGCCGAATCGTTCTCATCCTCGCCCTCGCGGCGCTCCTCGCTCCCGCGATGAGTTACGCGCAGGACTACAAGGTCGTCGTCCACTCCGGCAATCCGACCGACATCCTCACCAAGGAGCAGCTCGGGAAGATGTTCCTCAAGAAGATCGTGAAGTGGGATACCGGCACGCCCATCATCCCGGTCGACCAGGCGCCCACTTCCGCGATTCGCGCGACCTTCAACAAGGTCGTTCACGCCAAACCCGCGAGTGCTATCGCGTCCTACTGGCAGCAGCAGATCTTCGCCGGGCGTGACGTGCCTCCCGCGGAGAAGGCCGGCGATACCGCGGTGCTGGCCTTCGTCAAGGCCAATCCGGGCGCCATCGGCTACGTTTCGGCCGGTGGGGCCACCGACGGGGTCAAAGTCCTGAGCATTCGTTAAGAGAAGTTCACAGAAGTATCGAGGATAAGCACGTGGCACGGTTCCGGTTCGAATCGCTCTCCTTCCGCTTCAAGATTCTGCTCCTGCCCGCGGTCGCGGCGATCGGGTTCGTCCTCACCCTGATCGTCACCATGATGGCGGGTGGACGCACCGCGGAGAAGCTGCGCCTGGCCGAAACCGGATACGGGCCCTCCCTCGAAATGAGCCGCAACCTGGAGCTGAGCCTGGCCCGGATCCAGCGCGGCCTCCAGGACGCAGTGGCCGCGTCGAATGCCGACTTCGCCTCGGACATCGATCCCCTGAAGCAGGAGTTCCTGCAGACCCTCGAAGCGGGGAAGACCAACCCCGTGGTCAATCAGGCGGAACTGACGCAGCTTCAGGGTTCGTTCAATACGTACTTCGACACCGCGACCTTGACCACCCGGCAGATGATCGCGAACACCAGGGGCGTCGACATGACCTCCTCGCTCACGGCCATGCAGACCCAGTACCGTCAGGTGCGGGACACCCTCGCCGCCAACACGGAGCACGACAAGAAAGCCATGGCCGATGCTTTCGAAGAAGTGCGCCAGGCCCAGAGCCGGGCCACTCTGCTCATCATCGGAATCATCATCTTCTCCCTCGCCGTGGTCTTCGCGGTTTCTATGAACGTGCGTTCCATGGTCGACCCCGTCGGCCAGGCCGTGCAAGCCGCCTACAAGCTGCGCGACGGCGACGTCACCGCGAAGTTCGAGACGAAGGCCAGGGACGAAATCGGGCAGCTCGTGAACGCGCTCGGTGAAGTCACGGTCTATCTCACCGAGATGTCGGAAATCGCGCAGAACATCGCGGAGGGCGACCTTCGCCGCAGCCCGGTCCCGCGTTCCACCGCCGACCGTTTCGGCATCGCCTTCGGCGAGATGACGCGCCGGCTGGCCGGGGTCTCCAGGGAACTCAAGACCCAGGCCGCGGGCATGGCGGCGGCGGCGCGACAGGTGTCGTCGGCCGCGAGCGACCTGTCGGGCGGCACTTCCGACGTGGCCGCATCGGTCGAAGAAACTCTTTCGAGCCTCGAGCAGATGCGCGCCTCGATCGCCGCCAACACCGGCAACAGCGTCCAGATGGAGGACATGGCGGGCCGGGCCGCGAACGACGCCACGGAAAGCGGGCGTTCGGTCGAGAGCACGATGGCGGCGATGCGCGCGATCGTTCAGAAGATCGGGGTCGTCGAGGAGATCTCGCAGCAGACGAACCTCCTCGCCTTAAACGCCGCGATCGAGGCGGCGCGAGCCGGCGAACACGGTCGCGGTTTCGCGGTAGTGGCGGCCGAGGTGAGGAAGCTGGCCGAACGGGCGCAGACCGCGGCCAAGGATATCGGTGACGTCGCGGAGGAAAGCGTTCAAGTGGCCGAGAAGTCGGGAAAGCTCATCACCCAGCTCGTTCCGCTCATCCAGCGCACCGCCGAGTTGTGCCAGGAGGTGGCGGCGGCGTCGCGCGAGCAGCAGACCGGCGTCGAGCAGATCACCCACGCCATGTCCCGCGTCGACCACGTCACCCAGAGAAACTCCGCGTCCGCCGAGCAACTCTCGGCCACCGCCGAGGAGTTGTCCGGTCAGGCCGGAGCCCAGCAGAAGCTCGTTGCCTACTTCCGGGTCGCGGGAGAAGACGAGGGTTCGCGCGGATAGCGTCCGGCTCCGCGACGCCTGGAGATCAGACCCGGACGCGGCGCTCGCGCGACTGGAGGAACTCGATGCCCGCGGGCAACGAGAGGGGGCGGGCGAGCCAGTAACCCTGGATCAGGTCGCAGCCGTGAGAAAGCAGGAAACGGTGCTGGCTCTCGGTCTCGACGCCTTCCGCCACGACCTTGAGGCCGAGCCGGTGCGCCAGTTCGATCACCGAGGTCGCGATCGCGGCCTGGGTGGGGTCGGAGTCGATGTCGCGGGTGAACGAGCGGTCGATCTTCACCACGTCGAGGGGCAGGCTGCGCAGAAGGTCCAGCGAGGCGAAGCCGGTGCCGAAGTCGTCGAGGCTGATCGATATCCCCGCGCTCCGCAGTTCGCGCAGAACGCGCCTCGTGCCCACGGGATCGGTGAGGGCGTTGGTTTCGGTGATCTCGACCGCGAGCGACGAGGTCGGCAAGCCGTGTTTGTCGAGCCCGGCCCGGATGTCGCGAACGAAGGAGGGGTGACGCAGCTGGATGGCGGAAGCGTTGATCGCCATGCGCAGCGGCGTCGCTCGCAGGAGGTTCAGTTCGCGAATCGCGCCCAGCGCCAGGTCGAGGACGATGCGGCCCATGGGCACCACGAGGCCGGTGGCCTCGGCGATGGGGATGAACGCATCCGGCGCCACCCGTCGCCCCAGGAGATCCTTCGAGCGCACGAGCGCCTCGAACCCGGTGACCCCGAGGTCGTGGGTGCGTGCGATCGGCTGGTATTCGAGGAAGAAGGCGTGGTCGCGCAGAGACCGGTGCAGGAACCGGTTCATCTCGAGACGCGACGCGGCTTCGCTGGTGAGTTCGGCTTCGAAGGCCACCGCCTGGTCCTTGCCCCGTTCCTTGGCGGCCACGAGCGCGATGTTCGCGTGGCGCAGCAGTTCGGCGGTGTCGTTCGCGTGGGTGGGGAATGACGCGGCCCCGACGCTCGCGCTCAGGAAAAGCTCATTCTCATCCGCGAGACGGTAGGGCTCCCGCAGCCGGGCCACGATTTGCTGGGACAAGACGATGCTCGACCCGAGGTCGCAGCCGCGCAGGAGAACCGCGAATTCGTCCGCGCCGAGCCGGGCCACGAGGTCCTGCGGACGGACCAGGGAAAAAAGGCGGTGGCCGGCTTCCTGCAGCACGAGGTCACCCAGGCGATGGCCGAGAAAGTTCGCAGACTTGAAGCGGTCCAGGCCGATCAGGACCACGCTCACGTCGACACCCGTCCGTTTGGCTTCGGCGATCGCGATATCCGTGCTGTGGCGAAAAAAAGTGCGGTTGGGGAGATCGGTGAGGGGGTCGTGCGACGCGAGACGAAGCGCTTCCGCCTCCGCCTTTCTCCGCTCGGTCATGTCCACGAGGGTGACCACCACCGCCTCCTTGTCTTTGAGCCGGATGGAACTGATTCCGAGTTCCACCATTCGGATCTCCCCGTCCTTGCGGCGGATCCGGGTCTCGTAGTGAGAGGGCGCCGGGCTCCTTGCGAGCAGCCGCGCGGCCGCGCGTTCGCGAAGCGCCGGCTGGTCTTCGGGAGGTACGAACTCGGCGATGGGCAGGCCGATCAGTTCGGCGGTGGGGTAGCCGAGTTCACGCCCTGCCGCCTCGTTCGCGTACACCACGTCCCCGTCCTGGTGCATGATGATCCCGTAGGCCGCGTTGTCCGCGAAAATCCGAAACCGCTCCTCGCTCTCGTGCAGCATCTCGAAGGCGCGCACCCTCGCGGTGATGTCGCGGAAGGTCCAGACCCGGCCAATGAGCCGGTCCATGACGCCCACGGGACGCGTTTCGTGTTCGATGACCCTCCCGTCGAGGAACCGGCACAAGCCCTGGGAGCGGGCGTCGTGATCGGCCATCATGGCGTCGACGTGATTCAGGAACTCAGCAGGGTCGGCGAGTCCTTTGATCAGCGCCGAGACCACCTGTCTTTCATCGCGCGTGAGCAGGGTGGCCCGCGGAATGTCCCAGATCTCCACGAAGCGGTCGTTGTAGGTGAGGACCCGTCCGTCGGCGCTCACCACGAAGATCCCATCCGCGGCCGCGTCGAGGACCGCCGACAACAAGGTTTCCGGCCCGACATCGGGCGCTTCTTTCGAGTACGGCGTCGCGAGAAGTCGACTCAGCGCTCCCGTGCGGTGGGAGGCGGAAGAGTCGTCGGTTGATGACATTCGGCGTTGCTTCCGATTGGTGGACGGAGGAATGCTTCGCTTGAGAAGGCCGCCGCGCACTTCCCGAACGTACGGTCGGTCTTCAGTGGATCGAACCGATTGTACCGGCTGTCCGTGCGGTACGCTACCGATGGAGGGTCAGGAGGTAGCGGGTGGGGCCGGGAAGAAAGGGCGTCTTCTCGCCCTTCACCCACGCTTCGTGGCCCGCGCCGAAGTACGGCGAGAGGGGGTGGGAACTCTGGCCCACCGGCATGTGGAAGAGCCCCTGCTCCTCGGCGCCCGGAGATACCACAAATCGCTCCGATGCGCCGTTGTTGGGGGAGAGCACGCGCGGCATGTGATCGTCGCCGGGAAGGGGGGCGGTCCTCATGTCGAGAAAGCGCGAGAGCGCCGGCGCCGCGCCGGAGAGGGGATGTCTGATGCGGGACGCGTTCCGCTCGCCCCATGTCCGTTCCGAGAGCTTGCGCCCGTCTTTCGTGAGTTCGGTGATCACCGCGCGCAGGGCGTCCGCGAGAAGGGCATCCCAGTTCTCGAACTTTGGATCGAGCAGATGCGTGGGACGCGAGGACAAGAGCGCCCACAGCGGTCCCTCGTTCTGCCAGATCCGGGAGTACCTGAACTTCGGGTCCTTCTTCACCGCGGGGGCGACGAGAGGCGTCATCGCGCGGTCCAATGTCGCGAGGCGGAAGGCTTTGACGATCCGGTAGCCGACCGAATCCACGGCGGCCCTCCCGCCCCAGTTGGCGACCAGGGTCTTCGCCTCATTGAGCAGGGGATCTTTCGACAGCGAGACGTCGCTCAGGGTTGCGAGGGCTCTCGCCTGCCAGCGGTCGAGAAAGACCGCGCGGTTGTCGAGCTGGATGTCCATCAGGTCCGCCGCGGTGAACTTGTCCTTCGCGAAGAGGCCCTCGCGGATCTGTTTCGCGCGCGCCCCGAGCGGGTAGTTCCCCTCGCCGAGAATCGCGAGCATCGGCCCCGAGACCACGCGCGCGTTGGCCGTCCACAGTCTTCCCGAGGGCGGATCGATCACTTTGGGCACATCGGCGCTCGCCACCCATCCATCCCACTTCCGCGAGGCGTCGGTGCGCGTGACCGGGAGGCGTCCTTCGAAGCCGACCCGCTTCGGGATTCGTCCCAAAACCGTCCACGCGATCCGGCCGGTGCGGTCGGCGATCACCGCGTTCTGGGGCGGCGCTCCCGCGGTGTGCGCTACTTCAATCGCCTGTTCGATGGTGTCAGCGCTCTCGATGTCGAGGAGCTTGAGGTTCACCGCCTCGGGATCGTGCGCGGTCCACTGGTAAGCGCGCAGCTGGCCGTTGTGGTCGCGATCGATCACCGGTCCCCAGATCGTGTTGAGTATCTCGAGGTTTCGCGAGGCCGCGCCCGCGACGTTGATGGTTTCGCTCACCCGCTCGAACTCCTTCGGGCCTTCGGGAGTGAGGTAGGTGTTGGGCCGCACTCCCATTTCGAGCAGGACGAGGTCGTTCCAGTCGGCCTGGGTGTTGGTGAAGCCCCACGCGATCCGGCCATTGCTGCCCGCGACGATCCCCGCGGTCCCGGGAAGCGAGACGCCGCTCACCGACCGCTCCTGGCCGCTCTCGTCCTTGAAGATCATGCGCAGTCGGAACCAGATGTTCGGAACCGTGATGTCGAGGTGCATGTCGTCCGCGACCATGGCGAGACCGTTCGCCGACCGCGCGGCGTCGACCGCCCAGTTGTTCGAGCCGATGTAGGGGAGGTTGTCCTCGGGTCCGAATCGATCGGGCGAAGGATAGTCACGCGCGGCTTTCGCTTCGGGCAGCATCCTGAGGTCGAAGATCTCCGGGCCGGGAATCGGGGCTTCCGGGATGGGATCTCCATCGATGGGAGCATCCCACTCCCGGGTTCCCCGCGGGGCCAGGAAATCGAACATCGCGGGCGGCAGGGCATCGCGCAGGACGGCGAGCGTGCTCTCCCGTTCGCCGCGCGACTCGTGGAGGGTGAGAAACATGGACAGCGCGCAGAGCACGGAGTCCTCGGATTTCCACGGCGAGGGAGCGGACCGGAGGAGCAGGTACTCGTAAGGCCGCGCGCGAAGCGCTTCAAGACCGGCGTTGACGCCCTCGGCGTACGCGTCGGCGAGCTTTTTTTCGCGCGGCGTGAAGCGCGCCACGACGTTGCGCGCCACGTTTCGGAAACGGTGGATTCGAGCGCCCTCATCGACCTCCACGGTCGCGGCGCCGATGAGTTCCGAGAGTTCACCCGCGGCCCGGCGGCGCATCAGATCCATCTGGAAGAAGCGCTCCTGGCCATGCAGGAAGCCGGTGGCGCGCGCCACATCCGCTCGATCCTCGCCGCGCACGGTGGCGACGCCGTTCTCATCGCGCTCGACCGCGACCGAACCGGCAAGTCCTCGGAGCACCACCTCGCCTGAAAGAACCGGCAGGGAGCCGCGGACCAGGAAGGTCAGCGCGAGGCCAAGCAGAAGAACCAGGGCCACGAGCCCCAGGGCGACGTTTATCAGAAGGCGGCGTCGGCGCAGCGCTCGCATCTTGGGTTCAGTACTCCAATAGTTTTCTCAAGGTGGGAAGAAGATCGGGCTTTGGCGACAACATCTCTTCGAGGGCCGGGGCGAAAGGGATCGGCGTGTCCGAACCGCCGAGGCGGGTGACCGGCGCGTCCAGATCATCGAAGGCGTCCTGAGCGATCGTGGCCGCGACTTCGGCGCCGAAACCGCCGGTGAGGGGCGCTTCGTGGAGAACGAGGACGCGCGCCGTGCGCCGCACTGATTCGAGCACCGTCTCTTTGTCCCAGGGGACCAGGGTTCGCAAATCGATGACCTCGACTTCCACACCTTCCTTCGCGAGAACGTTCGCCGCGTCCATCGCCCAGTGCACCGCGACCCCGTAAGCCACGATGGTGAGGTCGTCTCCTGACCGCGCGACCCGGGCCTTGCCGAGGGGGATGGTGAAGTAGCCCTCGGGGACGAGGCCCTTGAGTGAGCGATAGAGCATCTTGTGCTCCAGGAACAGGACGGGGTTGGGCTCCGCGAGGGAGGCGAGGAGCAGGCCCTTCGCGTCCTCCGGAGTCGCCGGGGCCACCACCCGCAGGCCGGCCACATGGGTGAACCAGGCTTCGACGTTTTGCGAGTGGAACGGCCCGGCTCCGGTGCCGCCGCCCGAAGGTGTGCGGATCACGCAGGGCACGCTCGTGCCCCAGCGGTAGTAAGTCTTCGCGAGGTTGTTGACGATCTGGTTGAAGCCGCAGGAGATGAAGTCGCCGAACTGCATCTCGACCACCGGCACCAGACCGTCGATGGCCAGGCCAAGCGCCGCGCCGAGCACACCGGACTCGATGATGGGCGTGTTCCGCACTCGCGCCCGGGAGAACTCCTCGAGGAAACCCTTGGTGACCTTGAAGGCGCCGCCATACTCCGCGATGTCCTGGCCCATCAGGATGATCCGGTGATCGCGGCGCATCCCGATCTGAAGGGCCTCGCTGATCGCGTCGATGTAGCGGAGCTCGCGGGGGGGAGCGTCGTTTGTGGGCGGGGTCGGCAGCGGGGAAGCGGCGTAGACCGAGGCGATCTCGCGGGCGCGCGTCGAGGTGGGCTCGGGAGTATCGAGGGCCTCGTCAGCCACGCGATCGACTTCGGCCTTGAGGGTTTCGCGGAGCGTCTCGATCTCGAACGTGCTCATCACGCCGCGGGCCTTGAGGACCGTTTCAAAACGCGCGAGCGGATCTTTCTTTCCCCACTCCTCGAAGAGCTTGGCGGGCACGTAGGCGGTGCCGGAAGCTTCTTCGTGGCCGCGCATCCTGAAAGTTTCGAACTCGAGAAGGGTCGGGCCCTCGCCGGCGCGGGCGCGCGAAGCCGCCACGGATACCGATTCGAACACCGCGAGGATGTCGTTGCCGTCCACGGTTTCGCCGCGCATTCCGTAGCCGACCGCGCGGTCGGAGAGACGTTTGCACGCGTACTGCTCGCGGGTGGGCGTCGACAGACCGTATTGATTGTTCTCGATCACGAAGATCACCGGCAGCTTCCACACCGCGGCCAGGTTCAAGGCTTCGTGGAAGTCGCCCTCGCTCGTGGAACCGTCGCCCGTGAATGTCGCCGCGACCCGCCCGCTGCGTTTGAGCTGGCTGGCGAGGCCGAGGCCGCAGGCCACGGGCAGCATCGCGCCGAGGTGGGAGATCATCCCGACCAGCGACTTCTCGGGCAGGCCGAAGTGGAAGGTGCGGTCGCGTCCGGAGGTGAAGCCGCCCGCCTTGCCGAAGAGCTGGCGGAAGAGTCGCAGCATGTCCACCGAACGCGTGGTGAAGACGCCGAGGTTGCGGTGCATCGGCAGGATCCAGTCGTTGGGCCGGAGTGCGGTGGTGACGCCTACTGCGATCGCTTCCTGGCCGATGCCGGAGAACCACTTCGAGAGTCGGCCCTGGCGGAGCAGGACGAGGGCCTTCTCCTCGATCACGCGAGGGAGCAGGAGGGCGCGGTGCAGGGCGCGCAACTCGGCGGGCTGGAGCCGCGATTCGGGGGCGATATCCTCGGCGGGAATCACGACCGGCCCGGACAGGCTCGTATCTGCGCGCTCAACGGCCATATGGGCGCGGAGTTTAACTAAGATCCCCTCTTCATGAGCCTGATGCGCGCCGCCGTCTATCGAGGATCCCCAAGGCTCGAAGTCGAGGAGATCCCGCGTCCCGAGCCGGGACTGGGCGAGATTCTCGTGAAGGTCGACGTTTGCGGGGTCTGCGGCACCGACATCAAGAAGATCGAGAAGGCCCTGGTGAAGCCCCCGCGGATCTTCGGCCACGAGATCGCGGGCGTGGTCGAAGGACTCGGCCCCGGGGTCGCGCGTTTCCGGGAAGGCGACCGCGTGGTCGTGCATCATCACATCCCCTGCCTGCGGTGTTTCTACTGCGAGCGGAAGCTCTACGCGCAGTGCGCCACCTACAAGGTGAACGGGACCACCGCCGGCTTCGAGCCCGCGGGGGGCGGCTTTTCGGAGTACCTCAAGGCCGCGCCGCACATCGTCGAACGTGGGACGATCCCGATTCCGTCGGGGGTTTCGGCCGAAGTCGCCTGCCTCGTCGAGCCGGTCAACACCTGTCTCAAGGCGGTCGACCAAGCCGGAGTGAAGCCGGGTGAGACTGTCCTCGTGGTGGGGCAGGGTCCGATCGGTTCGATGTTGATGCAACTCGCGCAGGTGAGGGGCGCGCGCACCCTCGCTTCCGACCTCTCGCCTTTGCGCCTCGACCTGGCCCGAAAATTCGGAGCTTCGACGTTCGATGCGAGGGAGACCGGGCTCGAAGACTGGGTTCGCGAGGAGACGGGCGGCCGCGGGGCGGACGTGGCCCTGCTGGCCGCCACCGGCCAGCGCGCGTTCGACGCCGCGGTCGAGGGCACGCGGCCCGGCGGGCGGATCGTCCCTTTCGCGGCGACGTCCAGGGGCGAAACCTATGAGGTCGACCTGGGTCTGCTCGCCGCCGCGGAGAAGCAGATCGTGAGCGTCTACAGCGCCTCGGTCGATGTGCAGGACGAGTCGGCGGCCCTCGTGTTCTCGGGGCGGTTGCGTCTGCTCGAGCTTTTGAGCGACTTCTTCCCGATCGCGCGCGTGAACGATGCCATCGATCTTTTTCGCCAACCGGCCCCGAACACCCTCAAGATCGCGATCGACATGAGGCTCTCGTGAAGGCCGCGGTTCTCCACGGCCCAGGCGACGTTCGTTTCGAG
>JANNJB010000956.1:0-2364 GCA_031405615.1 Vicinamibacteria bacterium
CCCGCAATCCGGCCACGCGCAACAGCCTGTTGGAGGAAGCCCAGGTCCTTCAGAAACAGGCGGTCGAGCTCAAGAAGCAGCAGGAAGCCGAACTCGCGGAGAAGGCGAAACAGGCGGCCGCCCTCGCCACCACCAGCTGACGACCGCTCCGAGACGGGGGGCGGGTCAGCGGGAGCGGGACTTTTTCGCCGTTTTCTTTTTCACCGCCGAACCGGCCGGCCTTCGTGCGGGCGCGGTCTTGCGTGCGGTGGGTGAACTCGGCGCGGCGGCCCCGAGTCGGCGCACGTACGCCGACAACATCTCATTCTCGTAGGTGACGGAGTTGAGGAAGAGCGACTCGGCGAGGTAGGCGCGCCGCTCCGCCGCGCTCATCTGGTCAATAACCGACATGATCTCCGACCGCATCGTCTCGAACGACGAGTTCAACACGTTGCCCAGGGTCACCTCTTTGTAGAGGGCTTCGATGATGGCCAGGAGATCCCCGTCGATGGGGGACCTCGAAGCCGGTGGACAGGCGCACGTTCCGGAGCTTCGACATCGCTATTTCCCGCCCTCGGGCGAAAAGGCCCGAACCGCGTCATCCTCTTCGCGGAAGATCGGGACGATCTTGTGGACGCCGGCCATGGACAGCATCGTTTCGACGCGCGCCTGGGGGGCGAGGACGTGGAGCGCGCCGCCCTTGTCCTTGGCCAGGCGGTAGATGTCCATGATGCAGCCGATCGTCGCACTGTCGATGTAGGAAACGGCCGAGAGGTCCAGGACCAGAGACCGGGCACCTCCCTCCACCGCTTCCCTGGTCTTCGATACCAGGGTTGGCAGCAGGGGATAGATCACCCGCGCGGTCTGCACGCGGATGATGGTTGCGTCGCCATTCTTTTCAATCGAAAGATCCAAGGGTCTTCTCCTTCAAACAGATGAGGTCGGGCGGTTCACCGCTTACCCTGCGCGCGGAGGGCCCGGGCCAGCTCCTCGCGACCCCGGTTGATGCGGCTCTTGATGGTTCCGACCGGGAGCGAGAGTCTCACGGCCATCTCTTCGTAGGCAAGGCCCTTGAGATCCCGCAGGACCACCGCTTCCCGGAGCTTTTCGGGAAGGGTCGCAAGACCGACGCGGAGAAACTCTTTCGCCTCCGACGCCTCGATCGAACGCAGGGGGTCGGTGGAGGAAGGGGCCACCGCCATGTCGAAGGCGAGACCGTCCTCGACCATCGTTCGCTGCTCCCGTCGCGTCGAACGATAGTTATCGATGCAGTGGTTCCGCGCGACCGAGGCCAGCCACTTCGAAAAATCCGCGGTCGGATCGAACTTGCCCAGATTCTTGAAGACACGCAGGAAGATTTCCTGGGAAAGGTCCTCGGCCCGATCATGGCGTCCGGTGAACTTGTAGGCGATGTTGAACACGCGCCGGCGATGCTTCGAAACGAGAAGTTCCCACGAGGCTCCATCCCCCTCGAGACACTTCGCGACCATGATCACGTCCTCGGGTCGCGGTTCAGTTCGGGTTTCGAGCACT
Source organism: Vicinamibacteria bacterium (assembly GCA_031405615.1). Taxonomy (GTDB): domain Bacteria; phylum Acidobacteriota; class Vicinamibacteria; order Fen-336; family JAGNNV01; genus JAGNNV01. Next base: position 1,513 of record JANNJB010000956.1, read on the forward strand.
TTGGGAGGAGTCTTCAAACGGGGAGCCCCTTGGAAGATGGGCCTTCAGGTTTCAGCGAAGGGCGGGCCGTCCCGCCTCGGTCCACGCGGTATACCAGAAGCTGCCCACGTCGGCAGCCGCGTTCGAGAGAATCTCACCGAGAAGGCGTCCCGACCGTAACTCGAGCGCCTCGAAGTAGGCGCCGCCGTAGGACGATTTTCCCCGGTACGCGAGCCGGTCGGCATAAAGAATGTTGTCGACCCAGACATGGTTCCGGACCATGGCTCCAAACGTGTAGTCACGCGGGTTCTCGAGCAGGCGGGCGGCCTCCGGATTGAGCTTCAGGCGGCCCTCCATGGTCTCCGCGAGTTGCGAGCTGAACCGCTTCTGCAAGCCCGGCTGATCGGTCTTCTGCCCGTCGAAATTCTCCGCGAGAGCCAGGGGATTGTTGAGGTCGGCGGCCAGGATCGCCACCGCGTCCGCTTCCTGCAGTATTCGCTCCTTGTCGCCGCTCTTGAAGGCCTCGACCAGACGCCCGTGGGCTTCAAGGAGCAGGAAGGGGAGCCGGCCCACTCTCTTGGGATCGGCCTTGCCCTTCGCGGCCGCCTCATCCTGCGGCACGTCGACGAAGGGGAAGACACCCACGAGGTCAAGGGCGAACCGCCGCCCGTCGGGTCTTGCGGGAGGATCCTCGTCGGGGGTGAGGCTCGGCATTTCGTAACGGTGGTCCTCGAAGAACTTCTTCTGGGCCTTCGGCAGGGTGTCGATGGCCTTCCGTATCACCAGTCGATAAACGGCATCGCTCCAGGCAAAAGAGGTGGCGGGCAGAAGTGCGATCAGCAGACAAGCCGCAGCGCGCGAGAGTTTCTTGAC
>JANNJB010000957.1:0-1824 GCA_031405615.1 Vicinamibacteria bacterium
GTCTTCAAAAGGGAGCTTGGGGAGTTCGATGGGCATGGTCTTTCTCTGGGTCGAAGGTGCGGGCGTTTGCGCGAGGGTTTTTGAGGCAAGGGCCGCCGCCGTGGTGGCGCCGGCAAGGGCGATGAACGATCGGCGGGCTTCTTTCATGACCTTGATTCTGGGCGAGGAGGCAGGTTTGACCCAACTGCCCCGACGCGAAGGGCGGCCGGCCGAACCGAGCCAAGGCATGGGCTAATATCAGGGAATGCCCGTGAAGATCGGCGAAATGTTGTCCAAAGAGGGACTCATCACGCCCCAGCAACTTCAAGAAGCGCTCGCGCACCAGAAACAGAATGGCATCAAGCTCGGGCGCGCGCTCGTCAGCCTGGGCTTCGTCAAGGACGATGAGATCACGGGGCTCCTCTCCCGGCAGTACGGCGTGCCCTCGATCAACCTCGCCACTTTCGATATCGATCCCACCGTGCTCAAGGTGCTGCCGGGGGAGACCTGCCGCAAGTATCAGGTGATTCCCATCTCGCGCGCGGGGGCCGTGCTCTCCCTCGCGATGAGCGATCCCACGAACGTCTTCGCCATGGACGACATCAAGTTCATGACCGGCTACAACGTGGATCCGGTCGTGGCCTCCGAGATCGCCATCGAAGAAGCGATAAATCGGTTCTACGGGAGCGCCCGTTCTCTCACCCTCCGGCAGGAGGGGGGCCCGCCCAGTTCGGGCGGCGGAGGAGGAGGGCAAAGAGGAGCAGGCGGCCTCGGCAAGGCTCCCACCCTCAAGGAAGTCATCGACGGCCCGGCTCTCACTTTCGACGACATGGCCTCGGTCGGGTTGTCGGAAGTCGACATCGACGCGATCGGAGACGAGGAAGGCGAGGTCGAAACCCTCAAGACCGAGGAAGACGAAATCGATCTCGGCGCGCTGTCGCGCTCGTCCGAGGCGGCGCCCGTGGTCAAGCTCGCGAACCTCCTTCTCATCGACTCCCTGAAGCGCGGCGCCTCCGACATCCACATCGAGCCCTACGAGAAGGAATTCCGCGTCCGGTTCCGCATCGACGGTTTCCTCTACAACATCATGGCCCTGCCCATGAAGCTCAAGGATCCGCTCACCTCGCGCATCAAGATCATGTCGAAGCTCGACATCTCGGAAAAGCGCCTGCCCCAGGACGGCCGCATCAAGATCCGCCTGAAGATCGAAGACCGCAGCCGCGAAATGGACTTCCGGGTGTCCTGCCTTCCCACCCTGTGGGGCGAGAAGATCGTCATGCGTCTGCTCGACAAGAGCAAGCTCATGCTCGACATGACCAAGCTCGGGTTCGAGCCGGAATCGCTCGCGAAGTTCAAGCGCAACATCGACAAGCCCTACGGCATCGTCCTCGTCACCGGGCCCACCGGTTCGGGCAAGACCAACACCCTCTACTCGGCCCTGGCTTCCCTCAACAAGCCCGACATCAACATCATGACCGCCGAGGATCCGGTCGAGTTCAACCTGATGGGGATCAACCAGGTCCAGATCCGCGACGCCATCGGCCTCAATTTCGCCGCCGCCCTGCGGTCTTTCCTGCGGCAGGATCCAAACATCATCCTGGTGGGCGAGATCCGCGACTACGAGACCGCGGAAATCTCCACCAAGGCGGCGCTCACCGGCCATCTCGTGCTCTCGACCCTTCACACCAACGATGCTCCCTCCACCGTCTCCCGCATGGTGAACATGGGCATCGAGCCTTTCATCGTGGGCACGGCGGTCAACCTGATTCAGGCTCAGCGCCTCATCCGGCGCATCTGCTCCCAGTGCAAAGAAGAGGTCCGGGATGTTCCGGCCAAAGTCCTCTT
>JANNJB010000958.1:0-5148 GCA_031405615.1 Vicinamibacteria bacterium
CCTCCGCGATCTGGCCGTGGACGGCATTATACGGCGAAGCGCCGTTGCCCACTCCCAGCCGCGAGGGCAACAAACCCATCGTGGCCGGCACCGTCTCGCTGCCCTGCGACACTCCGTTGATAAAACCGCTGGCCGTGATCCCGCACCGCCCGCGCCGGAGAGGGCGATGATGCCGAAGCCCATGAGGCCGGCCATCAGCATCCAGGCGAAGACGTGATTGCGGATCGAGATGTCCGCGAGGGTCATGCCGGTGGCGACTTCTTTCGGGTCCTCCACCACTTCGGGGGCGCTGGGGTGAGGGTGTTCGCCGGTCGACTGTTCGTTGCTCATCGGCGACCTCCAGGATCGGATCCGGGCGATCCCGCGCCGGTGGGCGCGCTGCCCCCGGTGCTCACTGCGGTTCCGTTGGTGATGCGGTCGGAGCCCTCGTACACGATGATCTCGCCGGCCTTGAGACCCGACAGGATCTCGACGTTGCCGCCCCCGGTGCGCGGGCCGATTTCCACGGGCCGCACCGTGGCCTTGCCATCGAGGATGGTGAACGCGATGAAACCCCGGTCACTCGCCTGGATCGCGGTCTCGGGGACCACGATCGCGTCTTTCTTGCTCTCGCTCGGCAGGCTCACCTCGGCGAAGAAGCCGGGCTTGAGCACGCCGGGGTTTTGAACCCAGGCGAGAACTTCCACCTGGCGGGAAGCGGGGTCCGCGACCTCGCCCACGTGATAGATGCGGGCGGTGAACTCCCGGTCGCCGGTAGCCGCGACCTTGAACTTCGCCTCCTGGCCCTTCATCGCGCGCAGCGACTCGGTCTCGGAGACGCGGAAGCGAAGCTGAAGGCGAGCCAGGTCGACCAGCGTGGCGAGATTGGTGCCCGCGCGAACGAACGTGCCGGTCGCCACGAGGCGTTTGTCGATGACGCCCCCGCGGCGAGGTTTGACCCAGGCCCGGGAGAGGCTCTGAGCGGCGATATCGCGCGCGGCCTTGGCCGAAGCGACTTCGGCGGCGAGACGTTCGTTGGCGGTGCGGGTCTGGTTGAGATCCTCCACCGACACGAGATCTTCTTTGGCGAGAGCCTCGCGGCGGGCCAGGGTGGCCTCGGCCTGCGCGCCATCCGCGACCGCTCGACGGTAGTTGGCCTCGGCGCGATCGGCCTCCAGCTTGTACCGATCGGGATCGATCAGGGCGATGACCGTGCTCTTCGTGACGCGATCGCCTTCGCGGAAATTGACTTCGGTGAGGACGCCGTCCACCTCGGCGGTCACCTGCACGAGATCTTCGGCTTCCAGGGAGCCCACGGCCTGGATGGCATAAGTGACCTGCTGAACGAGCACCGGACCGGCCTTGACCGGAATGGCCGCGCCGCCGCCCCGTCCCCCGGCTCCCCGGCCCGGTCCGCCCGCACCCGGAGGCCCACCCTGGGCCGGTTGCGCGGACCCACGGCTGCACGCTGTAAGTGCCGTGGACACAACGAGAAACATCACCAAGAGACGCAACCTGCGCATGAGCCTGCCTTTTCTTTCGAGAATGACAAGGAGCGCCGCATACGCACCCCGCCTCACACCGTCAACGCTTCCGAGAACCCCGCCATTCTCTCAGAGGACCGCCATTGGACTTGGACTCTACTTTGGCGACTCTGGTTGAGCCGATCACGGATTTTGACGCTCGAAAGGACTTTTGGGACGGAGGAATAGAATTCGCCCATGTTCGACTATTTCCGCGTCCTCGATACCCTGTCCGCCGAAGACAAAGACGTCCACAAGGCGGCCCGCGATTTCGTGGACAAGGAGATCATCCCGCACGTTCAGGGCTGGTGGGACAAGGACACGCTACCTCGCGACCTCATGCTGAAGATGGGCGAGATGGGCTTCCTCGGACCCACGACGCCTCCCGAGTATGGGGGCGCGGGCATCTCCAGCACGGCTTACGGCCTCATCTGCTACGAGCTGGAGCGCGCCGACTCCGGGGTGAGGTCAAGCGGGAGCGTTCAGGGGAGCCTCGTGATGTTCCCGATCCTCGCCTACGGCTCGGAAGAGCAGAAGAAGAAATACCTGCCCGAGCTTGCGTCCGGGAAACTCGTCGGCTGTTTCGGCCTCACCGAGGCGGACGGCGGCTCCGACCCCGGCGCCATGCGCACCCGGGCGGATCGGGATGGCGATTCGTACGTGATCAACGGCTCGAAGATGTGGATCACCTCGAGCCCGGGCTCCCACATCGCCATCGTATGGGCGAAGACCTTCGAGAACAAGGGCGACGAAGGCACGATCCGCGGCTTCATCGTACCGATGGACACGAAGGGCGCCTCGGCCCCCGAGACGAAGAACAAGATGAGCCTGCGCGCCAGCATCACCGGCGAGATCGTGCTCGAGGACGTGCGCGTCCCCGCGAGCGCGATCCTTCCGAAGTCGGGGGGCTTGAAGTCGCCGCTCGGCTGTCTCACGCAGGCCCGCTACGGCATCGCGTGGGGTGCTCTGGGCGCGCTCGAAACCGTCCTCACCGCATCGATCGAGTACACGAAGACCCGCACCACCTTCGGCAAGCCGATCGGCGCGCGGCAGTTGATCCAGGACAAGCTCACGCGGATGGCGACCCAGCATTCGCTCGGACTCCTGATGGTGCGCCGCCTGGGCGAACTCAAAGACGCCGGGACGATGGGCTACACGCAGGTGAGCATGGCCAAGCGGAACAACGTGCGCGTGGCGCTTGAAGGCGCGCGCCTGGCCCGCGAGATGCATGGCGGCAACGGCATCACCACCGAATACTCGATCATCCGCCACATGCTCAACCTCGAGACGGTGGATACGTACGAGGGCACCCACGACATCCACACGCTGATCATCGGACGTGATTTGACGGGACTGAACGCGCTGGAGTAGCTCCAACTATCGGGTGTTTTTCCTCTCGTCACCCCCGCGAACGCGGGGGCCTAGCGCGAACTGCCGTTCGTGCCGCGAGGTTAGGTTCCGCGTTCCGCGGTTCGCACTTCCACCGGGGTTCCGCTGAACGCGGCGGTGCCGCACAGTTCGTCGATGCGCAGTTCGTCGGCGACGTCGTTGAAGCTGGCGCCTGCGTGAGCGCGCGCGACGCTCAACCGAACGCCCTCACGGTCGTGGCCGAAGCCGTGCGGGAGCGAAACGACGCCGGGCCGTATCGTGTCGGTGATCTCCACGGGTGCTTTCACCTCGCCCGCCCGCGACGCGATCGTCACGGACTGGCCGTTCGTGATCGACCGCGCCGCCGCGTCCAAAGGGTGCATGAGCAGTGTGCAACGATCCGCGCCTTTCATGAGGCGAGCCGCATTGTGCATCCAGGAGTTGTTACTGCGAAGTTCGCGACGGCCGATCAGGGTGAGGGAAGCCCGGTCTCGCTTTTCCTCCATCCACCGCCTTAGGCGCGGGAGGTCATCGACGAGTGCTTTCGGCGTGAGTTTGATCCGCTTGTCTTTGGTGTGAAGCCGCGCCGGGAGCGAGGGTGTAAGCGGTCCGAGGTCGACGCCTGAGACTTCGCGGTCGAGTCGCCTCAACGTCACGCCCCCGCCTGCCGGATTGAGTCCGGGACCATACGGGCCGAACCGGAGCAGCTGCCCGACCACGCCGCGAGGACCGAGACTGCCCATCAACCTGCGAACCGCCCGGCCCGCGATATCGGCGCCGCCGCGTTTGCGCGCCAGCGCATGGGTGAGACTCAGAAGGATCTCCCAGTCGTGACGCTCGTTAGCCTTCTTCTCGAACAACGCGGGAGAGAACTTCGCGGTATTCCGAACCGCCAGCAGGTGAAACACGAGGTCATAGTGGTCGCGGGTCAGCGGAGAGGCCGTCGGAAGGATCAGGTTCGCAAGACGGCTCGTCTCGTTCACGTACGGGTCGATCGAGACCATGAAGTCGAGGCCACGCAAGGCGCCCTCGAGCCGGCGACCGTTCGGAGATGACAAAACCGGATTCCCACCAAGCGTCACCAGCGCCTTGATCTGTCCCTTCCCCGTGGTTTCGATCTCTTCCGCAAGTGTCGCCACCGGCCATTCGCCGCCGAAGTCGGGGGCGCCCCGCACCCGGCTTCGGTACTTCGCGAAACGCCCACGCATCCCGGCGCGCGCGGCCAGCGCCACCACGTCGATCGCCGGCTTCGTGAACATGAAACCGCCGACGCGGTCGAGATTGCCGGTGATGACATTGAGCGCGTTCATCAGCCACGACGCGAGGCCGCCGAACGACTGCGTGGAGACGCCGACCCGCCCGTAACAAACGGCCGAGGACGCCCGCGCGAACTCCCGCGCTTCGACGCGGATCGCTTCGGCGCTCAGACCGACAACATCAGCGACGACGTCGGGACTCCAGTCCTTTGCGATCTTCGCGAGGTCGTCGAGGCCGTCGGTGAAGGCGGCCAGGCGATCGGGCTTCGCGAGGCCTTCGGCGAACACGGTGTGGATCAAAGCGAGAAGAAACAGCGCATCCGTCTCGGGCCGGATCGCCAGATGGCGGTCGGCGTATGCCGCGGTCTCGGTGCGACGCGGGTCGACGAGGACGATCTTTCCGCCCCGTGCGCGAAGGTCGATCAGGCGCTTTCGAATCCCCGGCGCCGTCATCAGCGAACCGTTCGACGCGAGAGGGTTCGCGCCGAGGATAAGGAAATGCTGGGTGCGGTCCACATCCGGCACCGGCATCAGCAGCTGATGTCCATACATGAGGAAGCCGGCGAGCATCTGCGGGAGTTGATCGACGGAGGTCGCGGAGAAGTTGCTGTGCGAGCCCAGGGTCCGCGCGAAGAGTTGTCCGAAGATCAACGCGCCATAGTTGTGGACCACGGGATTGCCCTGGTACACCGCCACCGCGGATCGCCCATGGCTTTTCTGGATCTCGTGAAGACGCTCCGCGGCTTCGTCGATGGCCGTCTCCCACGAGACCTCCTCGAAGTCTGATCCGCGTCGACGAAGGGGGGCGCGGAGCCAGTCCGGATCGGAGTGCAGGTCTTGAAGAGCGATCGCCTTCGGACAGATGTGGCCGCGGCTCAGGGGATCATCGTCGTCGCCGCGGATCTTCTCGATGACGCCGCCCCGCGTCTCGATCACCAGGCCGCACATCGCCTCACAGAGGTTGCAGGTGCGGTGATGAAGCGAGGGTGCGATGTCGGCTCCCATGCTCACGCTTTGACGCG
>JANNJB010000959.1:0-2702 GCA_031405615.1 Vicinamibacteria bacterium
CCGGAAGTCGTGGCCGTGGACGTAGGTCAGGGAGATCGGCTGGACAATCCCGAGGCCGCCCGCAGCGGACGCCGCGGCCACAAGCTCAGGATTGCTGCACGGATACATCGGACCGCAGATCACCGGTGTCTCCACGCGCGCATGGGCCAGAAAGCGCTGGACGGCCTCGTTCTGGAGTCTCGATGTCATGGCCTGGATAGCGATTGTATCGCCCGCCTCGGGCGTAAATTTGCGGGCAGACGGAACCTCGGGCCCGACCCGCTCGTCTACTCACACAAGAGAGAGGTCCAAGAACCCATGAAGAATTCCCGCCTTGCATTCACTTTATTGACCGGGCTGGCCGTCGCCGGCCTCGCCGCCCCCCAGGCGCTTGCTGACGGCAAGTCCAAACACAAGGAGCACTCTTCGTTCGGCGAAGAGATCGCGTCCTGGTTCGAGGGCATGGGCGAGGGCTTCTCCGAGGCCTTCAACGGCCCCAAACGGACGGCCGCCCCATTCAAGTGGTCGGGCCGGCTCGCAGCCGGGAAGACCGTCGAGGTGCGCGGAGTCAACGGGCCGATCCGCGCCGTGGCCTCGAGCGGCTCCGAGGTTGAACTCGTGGCCATCCGCACCGGCCGGAGACACGACCCTGAGTCCGTGAAGATCGACGTGATCCAGCACGACGGCGGAGTCACGATATGCGCGGTCTATCCAAGCAAGGATGCCTCCCGCCCGAACGTCTGCAAGCCGGGTGGCTCGCGGATGAACGTCCGCAACAACGATGTGAACGTCGAGTTCGAACTCCAGATCCCGCGGAATCTCTCTTTTGAAGGTCGCACCGTGAATGGCTCGATCCGCGCCGAGGTCGATGGACACGCGGCGGTTTCGACGGTCAACGGCAGCATCGAAGTCACCGCGGGAACCCTCACCGAGGCGACCACGGTGAACGGCTCGATCCGGGCGGAAGTTCGTTCCGACACCAACGCGTCTGACGACATCAAGCTTTCCACTGTGAACGGCTCGGTTCGCCTCCGCCTCCCCGAGGGCGTCAACGCGGATGTCTCGGCCAAGACCGTGAACGGCGGCATCACCAGCGATTTCGCGGAGATCGAAGTCCTCAAGAAGTGGGGTCCCCGCTCGGCCTCCGGCAAGCTCGGCCGCGGCGGCCGCGAGCTGGACCTGTCGACGGTCAACGGCGGCATCCGGATCACCCGCGGGGGATTGTAGGGGCACGCTGCGCGTGCCCGGACGTTGGCACGCCCGGGTGTTGATGTAGATCGCCGAGGTTTCGGGGCACGCGCAGCGTGCCCCTACGATCTTCTGATGCCGCCTCGCAACCAGATGACGGCCGGCGCAAGCCGGGCCGTCATCTAGACTACGCGGCTCCCATGATTTCTCTTTCCCGCATCCAGAAGCAGTACGGCAAGCAGGTTCTGTTCATCGACGCCTCCTTTCAGCTCAATCCCGGTGAAAAGGTGGGGCTTGTGGGCCCAAACGGCGCAGGAAAGACCACACTCTTCCGCCTGATCACCGGCGAGGAGACGGTCGATGAGGGCGAGGTCTCGGTGCCTCGGAAGCTGACCATCGGCTACTTTCGCCAGGATGTCGAAGAGATGTCGGGGCGGTCGGTTCTCGATGAAGCCATCGCGGGCAGCGGACGTTTAGGCGACCTTCACCACGAACTCGAAGCCCTTCAGCACGACATGGGCGACCCCGACAAAGCCGACAAAATGGACAAGATCCTGGAACGCTTTGGCACGGTCCAGGAGGAGTACGACCACCTAGGCGGCTACGCTCTTGAAGCTCAGGCCCGCGAGGTGCTTCACGGCCTCGGCTTCGACGACGCCACCATCGACGGCGATGTGGGCGCCCTGTCCGGCGGCTGGAAGATGCGCGTGGCGCTGGCCCGGGTCCTCCTCGGCAAGCCGGATGTCCTCCTCATGGACGAGCCCACGAACCATCTCGATCTCGAGTCCATCGTGTGGCTCGAGTCGTTCCTGAAGTCGATAGACGCGGCGCTGCTCATGACGTCTCACGACCGCGACTTCATGAACCGGATCGTCACGAAGATCGCCGAGATCGACAGCGGCGAGATCACCCTCTACTCCGGCGACTACGACTTCTACGAGCGTGAGCGGGCCTTGCGCGAGGTAAACCAGGAGGCGCAGTTCGCGCGCCAGCAGGCGATGTTCGCCAAGGAGCAACGCTTCATCGACCGCTTCGCCGCCCACGCCGCGAAGGCCGCTCAGGTTCAGAGCCGGATCAAGGCCCTCGACAAGATCGAGCGCGTCGAGCCGCCCAAGAAACGCGTGGTGGTGAACTTCTCCTTCAAGACGCCGCCGCGATCAGGCGATGAGGTCGCGGTGCTCGAGCGCGTCTCCAAGGCCTACGGGTCGCGGGTGGTTCACAAGGACTTTTCGATGGTGGTTCGCAGGGGCGAACGTCACTGTGTGATGGGCAAGAACGGCGCAGGGAAGTCGACGCTCCTCAAGATGATCGCGGGCGCCATCGAACCGGACTCAGGTTCGGTCAAGCTCGGCGCCAGCCTCCGCGTGGGCTACTTCGCCCAGCAGGCGCTCGACATCCTGAGCCCCGATCTCACGGTTTGGGAGCAGATGGTGTCTGACTTTCCGCACGACAGTATCGGGAACCTGCGTGGGACGCTCGGCGCTCTCCGACAGTGATATCCAGGCAATCTGGCTGACCGTTCGCCTGGCCGGTAT
>JANNJB010000960.1:0-5717 GCA_031405615.1 Vicinamibacteria bacterium
GGCCGGGCCGAAGTGCTTGAGGCCGAGTCGCGTCAACGACCACAAACCGTCGCGGCGCTTGACGTAGCCCATCGAGGCGAGAAGACGCAGAACGAGTTCGAGACAGGGCTCGTCGAGGTTCAGACGCCTGGCCACATCGGCGGTGGTCGCGGGCCCATCACCGAGCATCCTGAAAACGGAAGCGCGCTCGGCCGCGATCAACGCACGAGCCTGAAGGGGAGCGACCAGCACATCCAGCATGGGATACGGAACCACACCGAAGAGGACGGCCAGGTTTTCCTTCAGTCCCTTGGGGATGGTTCCGTAGCGCATGGCCTCGCGGCTCAGTCTGTCATCACCGCGGGTTCTCGTGCCAATTCAAGGATGAAACCTGCGGCTCGCGGCCACTCTTCGCCTGCTAATCTCGATCCACGCCGTCGCAGATCTGTTGATCCTCGTCTATTGCGTCCTTCCAATGTGGTCCAAGAGAACCAACAAAAACCATGAACACCGCCTCTCTGTTCCGACTTGACTCCAAGGTTGCCGCGATCGTCGGCGCCGGCTCCGGCATCGGCGAAGCGACCGCGCGCATGGCCGCGGATCTCGGCGCCCACGTGGTCTGCCTCGACGTGAATGCGGCGAGTGTCGAGACCACCGCGAACACGATCAAGGCCGCGGGCGGCAAGGCGGAGAGCGCCGTCGTCGACATCCGCGACGGGGCGGCGGTGAAAAAGTGCTTCGACGACATCAACGCGCGTCTCGGCGGCCTTCACATCGCGGTCTGCACGCCCGCCATCAACGTGCGGAAGAGGATCCTCGACTACACCGAGGAAGAGTTCGACCGCGTGATGGCCGTGAACATGCGCGGGAACTTCAACGTTCTCCAGGCCGCGGGCCGGATCATGACCGCGCAGAAAAGCGGCAGCATCGTCTTGTACTCGTCGATACGCTCCCTGACCGTCGAGCCCGGCCAGTCGGCTTACGCCGCGACCAAGGCGGGCATTCTCCAGATGGTGCGCACCGCCGCTTCCGAGTTTGGTTCCGCGGGGGTGCGGGTGAACGCGATCGGGCCGGGGGTCATCGACACGCCGCTCACCGCGCAGATCAAGAACAACACTGCCTGGTACGAGGCCTACGCCGCGAAAAGCATCATGAATCGCTGGGGCAAGCCCGAGGAGGTCGCGGCGGCGACACTCTTCCTGTGCGCCCCCGCGGCCAGCTACATCACGGGCGCGATCCTGTTCGTCGACGGCGGGTGGACCGCCCACGACGGTCGGTTCACGCCGCCCGGGATGTAGGAGGTTCTTCCATGCTTCGATCGTTCCTCGGACTCGCAGTTTCGTTTGTCGCGGCGATGGCGGCGGTCGCCGCACCCGCCGAGTGGACGTCCACGAAGCCGGCTCCCCTCGCGGGCGCGACCGACATCGAGCACTCCGTGTGGAGCGCCTCGCGTGCTCCGGGCGGGCCGTTCGACCGGATCGAGGTCCACCGCTATCGGACAAAGGCGGTGCCCATCGCGGCGATGCTCTACCTGCCGGGCACGAACATGAATGGCGAGGCCGCGCTCACGAGTGAAGAGCACAACCTGTGGATCTTTCTGGCGCGGCGCGGAGTCGAGGTTTTCACCGTCGACTACAGGACGCGTTTCTCCTCCTCGGTCACCGATCCGAAGACGCTGATGTCGATGAAAGAGTGGACCACCGAGGCCTTCGTCGAGGACGTGAAGGCAGCGAGTGCCCTCGCTCGCGCGGAGAGCGGTCGGGCGCAGCTCTACCTCGCGGGCTTCTCCCGCGGCGTATTCCTCGCCTACGCGTATGCATGCGCGGAGCCCACGGCGGTCGCGGGACTCGTGGCTCTGGACGGCCAGTTCAAGTCGCACGCGCCGAAGGGCCAGTATGCGATGGACGCGGATCTCAAGAAGCTCGAAGACAGTGGCGCATGGGCGAGCGATGTCTCGGGTCGCCTCGGTTGGGAGGGTCGGCAGAAGCTGATGCTCGCCGCTGCCGCAAATCCCAACGCTCCCGCCACGGACCCGAAGTTCAAGACCATCGGCGACCAGCTTTCGAACCTGCTCCACTTCGCGTGGGGGCCGGGAGCGCTCGCGAGCCCCCTCGGAGGCCAGTCGAAACCCGAGGTTCTTGGACGCCTCATGGCGGGATACGACCGGTTCTACCCGGCGATTCAGGACCTCGACGCGCGCCGCATGGCCGATCGCGATGACGACCCCGCGACATCCATCGACGACCTGTGGGGTGAGATGAAGATGCCCATCCTTTATTTCGGCAACGCGCGCATGCCCGGCGACTGGCTCCTGAACGGGATCTACTCCGCGCAGAAGAGCGGCTCGGCCGACGTCACCATCCACGTTCTCGAGGGCTACGGCCATCTCGACGTGCTGGTGAGCGAACACGCGCGCCGCGAAGTCTTCGAGCCCACCCTCGCGTGGATGAAGAGTCGGGCAATGGATGCACGTTTGACAGCGATGCCGGCGAAGGATTAGACATCTCTCACACCACGTTCGGGCGGATTTGCAACGTTCCAAATTCTTCAAAAGAATCACCCACCCGTTTCCAAATTAGGAGTCCCCCAAATGCGTCTCTTCTCTCTCCGAGCCGGGCTCGCACTCGCTCTCGGGTGTGTCCTGGGGCTCAACCCAAGCCTCGCCCGTGCCCAGGCCACCGGTTCGATCTCCGGCACCGCGAAGGATGAATCGGGCGCGGTCCTTCCCGGCGTCACCATCGAGGCCACGAACGTGGGCACCAACAGCGTGCGCACCGCGACCACGGGCTCGGACGGCTTCTACACGATTCAACTCGTGCAGCCGGGCTCCTACAATGTGCGCGGGACCCTTTCGGGCTTTTCGGTGTTCTCCCGCAGCGGAGTCAAGGTGAACGTCTCCGAAACCGCGCTCGTCAACGTGCCGATGAAGGTGGGCGGACAGTCCGAGACGGTGGACGTCACCGGCGAAGCGCCGCTCATCGAAACCGGCAACGCCACCCTCGGCATCGTCATCGACGAGAAGAAAGTGGTCGACCTGCCGCTCAACGGCCGCAACTTCACCCAGCTCGGCACTCTGATCCCGGGCGTGGTGGCTCCTCCCGCGGGCCTCGGCGGCCAGAACGGCGACGCCACCCCCGGCGGATTCGGCAACGTGACCGGCGGCTTCAACGTCAACGGTCAGCGCAACCAGTCGAACAACTTCCTGCTCGACGGCGCCACCAACAACGACACCTTCAACACCGGCTTCGTCCTTCGCCCGCCCCCCGACGCGATCCAGGAGTTCAAGATCCTCACCCACTCCTACAGCGCCGAATACGGCCGCAACTCCGGTTCCGTCGTGAACGTCGTCACCAAGTCGGGCTCGAACAACTGGCATGGCGCGGTATGGGAGTTCAACCGCGACGGCAAGTTCCAGTCGCGGAACTTCTTCGTCCCGCAGACCCAGGCCAAGCCCAAGCTCAAGCAGAACCAGTTCGGCGCCTCTCTTGGTGGCCCGATCATGAAGGACAAACTCTTCGCGTTCGGCTACTACGAGGGTTACCGCAACACGCGCGGCACCACGCAGAATCTCCTGGTTCCGACCGCGGCGCAGCGCGCGGGCAACCTCGGCGGCACCGTGCGCGACCCGGTCACCGGGCAGCCATTCGCGGGCGGCGTGATTCCCGCGAACCGGATCAGCCCCATCTCCGCGAAGTTCCTTACCGACTTCATGCCTCTTCCGAACTCGGGCACGAACCGCTACGTCGTTTCCCCCGATGTTGTGGACAACCGCGACCAGGCCGGTGGCCGTCTCGACTACAAGCTCTCGGACAAGCATCAGATGATCGGACGGTTCCTTTGGAGCCGGACCAAGGCTGAGACACCGCGAACCGTGCAGCCCGCCGACGGTCTCGCCAAGGCCAAGCTGTGGGACGTGATGATCTCCGACACCTACATGTTCAGCCCCAACGCCATCAACCAGATTCGCTTCTCGGTCAACAAGATCGACGCGCAGCCCGCGGTGACCTCGGGTCTCACGAACTCCGCATACGGCATCAACGTGCGGAACACCAACCCGCTCGCCGTGGGCCTGCCCTCGATCGTGATCTCGGGCTTCCCGGGCCTGGGCGACGCGCAGCAGCCCTTCGTTCAGCGCAACAACGATGTCTACCAGCTCACCGATGACTTCTCGTGGCTGCGAGGCAAACACTCCTTCAAGTTCGGCCTCGATGTGCGCCAGGAGCACATGTTCATCGCGTTCATCAACCGTCCCAACGGCGACTTCACCTTCTCGGGCGCCATCACCGGAAGCGTTCTCGGTGATTTCCTGCTCGGGTATCCGGCCCAGTTCCGCGCGACCACCCAGCAGGGCATCCAGGACGGCACCGGCTGGTCCTACTCCGGCTACATCCAGGATGAGTTCCGCTACTCCGACCGGCTGACCTTGAATGTGGGCGTGCGCTACGAACTCGCGACGCCCTTCGTCGAGAAGGAAAACCGGATCGTCGTGATTGACCCGACCAAGAAGTCGACGGTTCAGCCTCTCGCCCCCCAGGGCCTGCTCTACCCCGGCGACGCGGGCATTCCCGACGGCGGCTACAAGACGGACAAGAACAACTTTGCGCCCCGCCTGGCCTTTGCGTGGGATCCGACGGGCAAGGGCAAGACCAGCGTTCGCGGCGCATGGGGCATCTTCTATGACTCGCTCGCCGGACAGGGTGACTTGTTCCAGGCCGGGGTTCTGGCCCCGCCCTTCACTCCACTGGTTGAGCTCAACGCGACCGCGGCGAATCCGTTCCTCACCTTCGCCAATCCGCTCGGGACCGGCTCGCAGACGCCGAACCTCTTCCCCCCCAACCTCACCATCATCGGCTGGGGCCCGACCTTCGACACGCCTTCGGCCATGCACTACAACCTCACGGTGCAACAGCAGATCGGCGACAACCTGGGTCTGGAGATCGGCTACGTCGGTTCCCGCGGCAAGAATCTCCCGATGTTCATCGAGATCAACCCAATTGTGACGCCGCCGTCGACGCGCAAGTACCCGGCTTTCGCCCTCCTCCGTCCCACCATGACGGTGGCCGAGTCCTGGTACAACTCGCTTCAGGCCTCCCTTCGCATGCGTCCGACCAAGGGCATCAACTTCCTCGCCGCCTATACGCTGGGCGACGCGAAGGATCACGTCTCGGGTCTCAACATCGGCGGCGAGAGCCGTCCGGTGCTTCCCGTTACGCTGGGTGACGACGCGAGCCTTTTGGCGGCTCTCGATCAGGAGAAGGGTCCGGCGCTCTTCGACGTGCGCCATCGCTTCGTCTTCAGCTTCGGCGCGGAGCTTCCGAGGTTGTCCGACCGGTCGGCGGCGATGCGGTATGTCCTTGGCGGTTGGCAGTTGAACGGCATCTTCCAGGCCCAGACCGGCTTCCCCTTTACGGTCACTGATCCGGTTCTGGCCTTGAACGGTTTCACCAACAGGCCGAACATGACGTGCGATCCCAACGATGGCGCCCCGGAAACGGTGGCCCAGTGGTTCAACACGAACTGCTTCGCTCGCCGCCCCGCCGCCAGCACAACCGGGTTGTCCTCGCAGCCGCGCAACGCGGTTCGCGGTCCAGGTTTCAACCGCACCGACCTGTCGATCTTCAAGAACTTCGCGTTCTCGGGAAACAAGCAGATCCAGATCCGCATCGAAGGTTTCAACATCTTCAACCAGGAGCGGTTTGGCCAGCCCGTGAACAACAGCAGCGCGGCGAACTTCGGCC
>JANNJB010000961.1:0-8455 GCA_031405615.1 Vicinamibacteria bacterium
CAAGAACCTTGTCGCACTTTCTGCGTCTGATCACATCAAAAGCCATGAGCCAAGAGGGCCGCGAATCAACCCGTCCCAATTGTCGATTGCGGGGCACGCGCAGCGTGCCCCTACATTCCGCCGACGCAACGACCGCGCAAACAACGTGTCGCGCCGTGCACGATCGCGATGCCGCACGAACCCGAGTGCCCGTAGGGGCACGCTGCGCGTGCCCCGAAATCACCCCGCGACGCCGTCGGCGGTGCGTCGCATCGCGGTCCACAGCTCTTCGACGTGTGTGCGTTCGGTGAGCAGAGCGCCGATGCTGACTCGCACCATCCACCGTCCCTCAAGAATGGCCGGGGTCAGATACGCCTCGCCGGAGCGGTTCAGGGCGTCGGCCCATGCTTGCGTGTGGCGGTCGAGCGCGTCTCCCTCGACGCCGGGCGGCTCATGGCGCACGCAGAGGGTCTGAAGCGGAACCGGCGCGAGCACCCGCCAGTTCGGCGTCTTCTCCACTTCCGCCCTCAGCCACTGCGCGTTCGCGATGTCCCGACGAAGACGCGTCTGAAGCCCGGCCACACCCTGCTCGCGGATGAGGAACCACAGTTTCAGGGCGCGGAAACGCCGACCGAGCGGGATACCCCAGTCGCGTAGATTCTTCACTCGCTCGTCGACCGTGCTGCGCAGATAGCTCGGATTCGTGCTCATCACGCGCACGAGGTGTTCGGCGTCGCGCACGTAATAGACCGAACAGTCGAAGGCGACACCGAGCCACTTGTGCGGATTCAGAACGATCGAGTCCGCGCCTTCGATACCTTCCCAGAGGCCGCGGCATTCGGGCAGGATCATGGCCGAGCCCGCCATCGCGGCGTCAACGTGCAGCCAGAGGCCGTGAGCGCGGGCGACCTCGGCGATGGCCCCAACCGGGTCCACCGCCGTGGTCGTCGTGGTGCCTGTTGTGGCCACGACCGCGCACGGCTTGAGGCCGGCCGCCATGTCCTTGCGGATGGCATCAACCAGGGCCTCGGGGCGCATCGCGAAAGCCGCGTCGGTCGGTACGAGGCGGACGTGATCGCGGCCGAAACCCGCGAGGAGGGCGGCCTTGTCCACCGAACTGTGCACGTGGGCTGACACGTAGACCACAAGCGGCGAGGGGACCGACTGAATTCCGCCTTTCACGAGCGAGTACGAAGAGGCCCGCTCCCGCGCGCAGATGAGCGCCACCAGAGTGCTCGTGGATGCGGTGTCCTGGATGACGCCGCTCCACTTGTCCGACAAGCCCACCATCTGCCGGAGCCAATCCGTCGTCACCTCTTCGACTTCGGTCAAGGCGGGGCTCGACTGCCAGGAGAGACCGAGCACGCCGAGTCCCGTGCTCAGGTAGTCCCCGAGAACCGATGACAACTCCCCGTTCGACGGAAAGTAGCCGAAGAAGCGCGGGTGCTGCCAGTGCGAAAGGCCGGGCACGACAATCTTTTCGAAATCGCGAAACACCGCGTCCATCGGCTCGGGTCCCTCGGGCGGCGCCTTCGGCAGCTGCGCTCGTATCGAACCAGGCTCGACCGTCGACATCACGGGCCGCGACGCCGTGCTCGCACGATAGTCCGCGATCCAGTCAATCAACCGATGACCGAAAGAACGAAACTCTTCGGAGTTCATGAGCCCTACCCTCCCCGGAGATACCCACGTCACCCCGGCGAAAGCCGGGGCCTAGCGCGACAGTCCGTTCCCTTCCGCGAAACCTCGCCTCACTTTTCCCAGAAAAACTTCCCGCGCTTCGTCGCCGTCGGCAGGAGCTCATCCATGGTCGCCGCGTCGAAGAGGCGGCCGTTGATCATGGTGTGGCTGACGTTCTCGGTGACGCGTATGTCCATCAGCGGATTGCCGTCGATGACGATGACATCGGCGAGCTTTCCGACTTCGAGTGAACCGATGTCCTTGTCGAGACCGAGATAGCGCGCGCCGCTGATCGTGGCCGCCTTGAGGACATCGTGGTTCTTCATGCCGCCCTGAGCCAGCATCCACATCTCCCAGTGCGCGCCGAGGCCCTCGCGCTGACCGTGGGCGCCGATGTTCACCATGACCCCGCGCTTCGCCAACTCAGTGGCGCTCTTCGCCAGGCTGACGTGGTTGAAGTCGTTGTCGCCCGCGGACATGATCGGCCGCATGGCGCGCGCGTCCACGTTCTCCTGAGGCACGAAGGTGAGCAGGCGCTTGTTCTGCCAGACCCGCGTGCGCTCGTACCAGTAGTACTCGCCCGACAGGCCGCCGTAGCCCACAACCAGCGTCGGCGTGTAGCCGGTCTTCGTCTGGCTCCAGAACTGCAGCGCGTCCTCATAGAGGTTCGCCACCGGCACGGAATGCTCAACACCGGTGTTGCCGTCTGCGACCATCGTCATGTTGTGCATGTAGAGGGAACCACCCTCGGGCACCACCATCATCCCGAGTTCACGCGCGGCCGCCACGACCTGCTGCCGCTGCTCGCGGCGCGGCTGGTTGTAGCTCTTGACGCTGAAAGCGCCCACCGCCTTGAGCTTCTTGAGGTGGAAGCGCGCATCGTCGAGCGAGTTGATCTCCGCGCGGAAGTCGCCGCCCGCGCCGTAGAGGATGGTCCCCGTCGAGAAGATGCGAGGCGCGGTGATGAGACCGGCGCGCGCCATCTCCGAAGCCGCGAAGACCGTGGAGGTGTCGTTTGAAGGGTCGTGCACGGTGGTGACGCCGAAGCCGAGGCTCGCGTACATGACCCAGTTGCGCTGCGGCACCACTTCCTCGGTGCCGAAACCGCCGTGCCAGTGCACATCGACGATGCCGGGCATTACCGTCTTGCCCGCGACATTCACTACCTTCGCGTCCGCGGGCACTCTGATGGAGCCGCGCGGTCCAACCGCGATGATCCGGTTTCCCTCGACGACCACCACACCATCGGCGATCACCGTGTCGCCCTTCATCGTGACCACTCGCCCGCCGACGAGGGCGATCTTGCCCTTGGGCAGATCGGGAGCGGCTTCGAAGCCGATGTGGCGTCCCGTCGCCGGCAAATCGGGAAGAGTTTCGGCGTTGGCGAGAAACTTGAAGCTGTCCTTCACCGAGCGCTCGAAGAGTTCCGGGCCAAGCGACCAGTGGAGCTTCGACGAATCTCCGGACCAGTGCAGGTACTCACCCGCTTCTTTGCCAACCTGAGCCACGGGGAACGCGGAGGTCTTCGGCCCGATGTCGACCTTCTGGCCGGCCATCGCGAACGCGCCCACGAAAACCTTGAAGCCTTCGCGGAAGGCCACCCACGTGCCGTCGGGCGAAACCTTGAACTCCGTCGCATCCTTCGACGCGAAATGAGCGCGTTCCTCGCGACCATCGAGGCCGATGCTCGAGAGGCTCCGGGTATCGCCCTCGGACTTCTGGAAGAACACCCGGTCGTTCGACGCGCCGAAGTGCGGGCGCACGCCGCGCCGCGCGATCAGGGTTGAAATCCCACCCGCGGCCGGCACTTTGTACAGGCCTGAATTCGAGGAGTAGAGGGGTGAGCGGATGAAACCTCCGCCGCTCTTGCGGTAGACAATGGTGGATCCATCGGGCGAGAACACCGGCTCGACGTAGTGGCCGGGGTCGCTCACCACCGCGCGTCCTTCTCCGCCGGCCACCGGGACGACGCGGATCGTCGAGAGCTTCTCGTCATCCCACGTGGTGTAGACCACGTTCCGCCCATCGCGCGAGAAGGACGGGTAATGCTCCCAGTGATTGGCCTCGGAGGTGAGTCGGCGCGCCGTGCCCTGGGGCAGGTCGCGGATCCAGAGGCGGCCCAGCGCCTGGAAGAGGACTTTGTCGCCGGTCGGCGAGACCTCGACGAAACGCAGGTTCTTGACCGCCAGTGAGGGCGGAGCGACCTCGATCGGGAAACGCACGGCTTCGGTGATCGCGCGGGTGTCCTTCACACGGAACGGGATTTCGACCGCGGCCTTCGCTTTGACATCGACCTTGCGCAGTTTCCCGCCGGACCAGATGACGATCGCGGAATCGTCGGGCATCCATGAGTACGTGGGGTAAAGACCGTGGATCGCCCAGGCCTCCTGCATGTCGCGCTCCAGACCGTCGTAGACCTGCCACTCGCGGCCGCTGGTGAGATCGCGCAGCATGAGGACCTGCTTGTCGCGGATCCGGCGCGCGAAAGCCAGCGTCTTACCGTCGCGGGAGATCACGGGACGGACCGCGCCGCCCGGGCCGCCGGTAACGCCCTCGGACTCGCCGGTCTCGAGGTTCACCGCGCGGATCGCGTACACCCCGGCGTAGACATCCTTGTTGTACTCGAATAACGCGCCCGGTGTCGCATCCATCGAGTAATAGATAATCTTTCCATCCTTCGAGAAGACGGGTTCGCCCACATCCTTCTGGTCGTTCGCCTTCTTCGTGACCTGGAGGCCATCGCCGCCCGCCACGTGGTAGAGCCAGATTTCACCCGCGCCGAGGGAACGGGTGGCCGTGAAGTGTTTGCGCGCCGCGATGTACTGCCCGTCGGGCGACCATGCCGGGGAGTTGAGGAGGCGGAACGACTCCTTCGTCACCTGCTTCGGATTCTTGCCGTCGCGGTCCATCACCCAGATGTTGTCGCCGCCCGCGCGGTCGGACGTGAAAGCGATCTTCTTGCCATCGGGCGAGAAGCGCGGCTGCATGTCCCACATCGCGCCGCTGGTGAGACTCTTCGCCTCGCCGCCAGAGATGGGCAGTGAGTAGATATCACCCAGCAGATCGAACACGATCTCCTTGCCGTCAGGACTCACGTCCACGGTCATCCAGGTGCCGCTGGTGACGTCGAGGTTCGCGGTGGTCTTCGGCCCGGGCGCGTTGTTCACATCCCACTTCGCGGCTTCCTTTGCCGGGGTGGGCGACGTGGCGGCGGCAGGAGTAGGGACCGGTGAGGCGGCGGGAGGCGGGGCCTGAGCGGAAACAGGCGCCTGGGCGGCGAGCGAAAGTGCGGCGAGCGAAAGGAGGAATCTTTTCATGGGTGGCGCGATCTTACCGGCGGGAGAGGTCAGGAGAAGCGTTCAAATTCGTGAAGGAAGCCGAGCGTTTTCATGTCTTCCATGCGGTCCAGGTAGACATTTCCGTCGAGGTGGTCGCACTCGTGCTGGATAACCCTGGCATGGAAGCCTTTGGCTTCGATCGAATAGGGCTTTCCGTCGCGACCGAGGGCATCGAGGCGGATCTTCTCAAAACGCGGCACCAGGCCGCGGAGGTCCGGGACGGACAGACATCCTTCGATGTCGAACTGCCGCTTTTTCGACAGGGGCGTCACCAAAGGATTGATGAGGACGGTGAGCGGAACGCCTTTTCGCTCTCCGCGCCGGTCGCTTTTCGGAACCTCGAGAACCGCCACGCGGAGGGCGACGTGCACCTGGGGCGCGGCGACGCCGACGCCATCGTACTCGTGCATGGTCTCGACCATGTCGTCGAGAAAACGCTGGAAGTCGCGCGTGGGTATTGCCGCGGGATCGACGTTCTTCGCGCGCGCGCGCACCACGGGGTTGCCGATACGGGCGACTTTGAGGATGGCCATGGCCGCGATTATAGAAAGGTCACGAGTTCCCGCGCACCCGCGAGAGCCCACCAAATGGTGGTGAGTAGATCCCGGCTTTCGCCGGGATACGCAGGGTGCTGAGCGAATCAGCACCCTGCTAGATTCCTCTCTCATTCGATGAAGAAAGACGACCTCAACCCCGAAGCCCGTGCCGCCTGGATCAACCTCCCCCACGCCCGCACCATCGCCGAGCGTATCGACCGGCAGCTGGAGATCCTCCGGGTGCTGGATGGCGAGGGCTCCAAGCGCCTCAACGCCGCCGTGATCGGGCTTCGGAACCATCTCGAACCGTGGGTCGAAGATGCCGACCCGGAAACGGCGGCAGCCTCGGCCGACCCGATCGTCGGCATCGCGCGAGAACTGGTGCAGGCGATCATCGACGACGAGCGGGCGCGAGGCGATCGCCTCGGTCAGTGCGTGCGAAACCTCTTCGAGTGCCTCGGTCTGCCCAACGAAGGCCGCAGGGTCTCGCTCGCCTGCGGCGAGAACCCGGATTCGTTCATGCGGTGAGGGGCACGGTTTCGGTCCGTACGCTGCGCATCAGGAGCCTCGCCACCACCGAGCCGACGAAGAGCATGGCGAGGGCCACGAGAGGCTGAGGCTCGGGCAGCACGCCCTTGGGCTCGTCCATGATCAGGACGAGGATGAATGTGGTGGCGTTGAGGGTGGCGTGGGCGATGATGGGCGGCCAGACCGACCCGGTGTCCAGCCGAAGCTTCGCGAGAAGCATTCCGAGGACGAAGGCGAAAGGCACGCGATAGTAGATGGTCGTCCCGTCGCGCATCGTATCCACGTGGATCGCCGCGAAAAGGGCGGAGGGGAGGATCAGGCCCGCCCACACTCCAAGGGCGCGTTTGAAGACGGGCGTGAGCAGCCCGCGAAACAGGACCTCTTCACACACTGCCGGGGCGATGGCGATGGCGCCGATCGAGAAGACCCAGCCGAGTATCTTCGTGGGCTTGAGCATCGCGTGCAAACCCTGGAACTGTTCGAGGTAGGCGAGCGGCGGCTTCACGAAAACGTACTGCGCTTCGAAAACACCGAGACTGAGCGCCCACAAGGCGAGGCCCAGCACGAGGGTCTTCGCGGCCGCGGACGCGGTCAAGGGCGCGAAGCGGTAAAGCTCCGGCATCCGGGCGGCCAGGATCGCGACCACCACCAGAGCGGGCAGGGCCAGGGCCACCTCCGAGAAGATCAGAACCAGCCGGAACTGGACGTTTCCGATGAGTTCCCTCTGCGCGACCGCCATTCCCACCAGGCCCGCTCCATAAGCGACGAGGGCCAGAAACAAACTTGCGCCGATGAACGAACCCTGGGACCTCTCCTGACTCATAGGTCGGCGATTATCCCCTACGGAAACGCCTCGTCTCTCCCCGGTGGCGCCAGATAAGAGAGAAAATGCTGCTTCAAGCCACCCTGCCTCCTGCCGATAATCCGCGCGAGCGCCTGACCTCGCTCGGCGCATCGGCGCTCACCAGCGCCGAACTCATCGCGGTCCTGCTCGGCGCGGGGTCTGCGTCCCGCTCTGTGTTCGACCTCTCTCGCGATTTGAGCGAACGAGGGCTCGTGTCGCTCTCGCAGTCTCCCCCACTCACCCTCGCACAGCACCACGGTCTTGGCCTCGCGAAGGCTCTGCGCATTCTCGCGGCGTTTGAACTGGGCCGCCGTCTTCATGCCGAAGATACTCCGCCAAAACCGCGGCTGGACTCGCCCGAGGCGGTGGCGGCGCACCTCCTGCCCCGGCACACCGCCCACGCGAGCGAGGTGTTCGGCATCCTCGCCCTCGACTCGAAACACCGCCTGCTCGGCGAGAAGATCGTGGCCACAGGTGGCCGCCACAGCGTCGCCGTCTCGCCCGCCGATGTCTTTCAAGCGGCGCTTCCGTTTCGTCCGCGCTCGGTGGTGGCGTTCCACAATCACCCCAGTGGCGACCCGCATCCTTCGGAGGAAGACAAGGCGTTGACGTATCGTCTCGCCCGCTCCGGCGAAGTGCTCGGCATCGCCCTTGTCGACCACATCGTCCTCGGCGGTCGCGCGTTCGCGAGCTTCAAGCAGCTGGGCCTTCTCTAAGTATCTCAAAAGAAATAAGATCACCCTCCAGTTGACCCCACGAACCCTTTTCCACACGACGCCGATCTACTACGTCAACGACGTGCCCCACGCGGGCCACGCGTACTGCACCATCGCGTGCGACGCGCTCGCCCGCGCGCGCAGGCTCCATGGCGACGATGTCTTCTTCCTGACCGGCACCGACGAACACGGCCAGAACATCGAGCGGATCGCCCGGGAAAAGGGTGTCCAGGAGCAGGCGTATTGCGACGAGATCTCGGGTGTCTTTCGCGACTTGTGGGGCTCGCTCAACATCGAATACGACGGCTACATCCGCACCACCGATGAGATTCACAAACGCGGCGTCCTCAAACTATGGGAGCGCCTGCGGGTCGCGAAAGCGCCGGACGGGCAGGATGCGGTCTACCGGGGCAAATACGCGGGGTGGTACTGCCCACGCTGCGAGGCCTTCAAAACCGAAGACGAGATGAAGCAGCCGTGGAACATCTGCCCCGACCACGAACGGCCGTGCGAGTGGACCGAGGAAGAGAACTTCTTCTTCCGTCTGTCGGCCTACCAAGCGGTTCTTGACGACCTGATCCGGTCAGACAAGATGAAGATCACGCCCGAGAGCCGCAAGAACGAAGTGCTCGCGGTGGTGAAGCAGGGCCTGCAGGACTTCTCGATCTCCCGCGCGCGGGTCAAGTGGGGCATCCCCATCCCCGACGATCCATCGCATGTCTTCTACGTGTGGGTGGACGCGCTGTCGAACTACATCACCGCCCTCGGATACGCCGATGATTCCCCCGGCTTCGAGAAATTCTGGGGTGAGGACGCCGAGCGGATGCACGTGAT
>JANNJB010000962.1:0-8231 GCA_031405615.1 Vicinamibacteria bacterium
CCAGCGCCCATCGACTTCGAGTTGGGCAACTGGTACAGCTGCACGCATCCTCAGGCGCACTTCATCAACAATCTGGTGGTGGCGAAACTGGACGGAGCTCAGAGGCTCATCATCACGAACCGCGAGTTCATCGTGAGGCAGATCGACGGCAGCGCCGAACGGCGGGAGATCCAGTCACCGGAGGCCTTGCTCGAAGTGCTCGCCTCCCGTTTTGGACTTGCGTTCCCTGAAGGCACGGTGTTCAAAGCAGGGGGCCTCTCCTGGCAACACCCGGAGTAGAGTCCCGGCAGTGAGCCTCTTCTCCCGACTTTTCGGCGGAAAGCCGCGTGCGCGGCGCGAGGAAGATCGGATCTATCTGACCCGGGCCGCGAAGTGGAAGGCGCTGGCCACGGAGCGCGACGTGAAATTCGTCGCCCACTTCCCCGCCACGAGGCGCGAGTTCCAGGAGTTCTCGCGCGCGAATGGCGGGAACACCTCTGTTGCGCTCGCGGGCGAACTGTTGGCCCCGGCGGGTCCCGATCCGAATCTCCACATCGTGGCGATCGAACGCCATCCGTTACGCGAACATGATGAGCGGCTTTGCGAATGGGCGGACGCCGCAGCCTCGAAGATCGCCTTCGCCCTGTCCCTAGACGACGCTCTGCTGTCGGCGTTTGGGGACAATCTCAAGTCGATGATCGAACGGCTGGGTGTGGACGCCAACGAGGTCCTCGTGAACGGCATGCTCTCGAGGTCGATCGCGGCGGCCCAGGAAAAGGTCCGCAAGCAGATGGGCGCCGACCTTCCGGCCGATTCCGATGTCGCCTGGATGAAATCGAACGCATCCCGCCTGAACCCCTGACTCTCATCGAGGAGCACTCATGACGAATCGCCTTCCGGTTGTCTTGCTCGTCGGTCTTGTGGCCGCACTTGTCTCACCTGCCCCGTCCCCCGCGCAACCGGCCACAGACACCGGACGCTTCTTCGCGAACCTCGCCTCTTTGTGCGGCAAAGCGTTCGCGGGGAAGATCGTGGCCAACGAGCCCACGCCCACCACGGCCGATCCTTTCGAGGGCAAGACGCTTGTCTTCCACGTGCGGCGCTGTGAGAAGGATCGGCTGGAGCTTCCGTTTCATGTGGGCGAGGATCGTTCGCGCACCTGGGTGCTGACCCTAAAGAACGGAGCGATCTCGCTGAAGCACGATCACCGGCACAAGGACGGGTCGCCCGACCAGCTCACCATGTACGGCGGCCTGACCCTTAAACAAGGTACCGCCGCGCGGCAGGAGTTCCCCGCTGACCCGGAAACGAAGGACCTCTTCACGCGGCTCAATCTGCCGGTGTCCATTCCCAATGTATGGGCCATGGAGATCGAGAGCGGAAAGCGTTTCGTCTATGAGCTCGCGCGCGCCGGACGACTGTTCCGCGTCGAGTTCGACCTCACCCGCGAGGTTCCCCCACCCCCGGCCCCGTGGGGGCACGAGGCGAAGTAGCGGGTCACTGCATCCGCAACACCGCGGCATAGGTGACGACGCCGCGGAACAAGTTGCCGAGCCGCATGTTTTCGTTTTCCTCGTGCTGGTTGTTGTCGAAATTGACCACCGGCACCAGCATGGCGGGAAAACCAAGAGCCTCGATGAACTGAGAGATCGGAACCGTGCCCCCCGCGGTGCGGATGCGCACCGGCGGTTCTCCCCACACCCGCTCGAGGGCCGCGATGACGCGCTTCGACTCGGGCAGAAGGGGCGAGGTCCTGAAGGCGGCGGTGGCGGCACGCCGCGGCGAGGACAACTTCGCGATGTGGGTGTAGCGCGCGCGTGTCGCGTCATCCGGATCGGAATCGACGACGTGGTAGCCCTGCTTCACGATGTGGGCGCGCAGGCGCTCGAGCATCCGGGCGCCGTTCGTCTCCTTGACGAGACGGATGTCGATCTCAGCCACCGCGCGGTCGGGGATGATGGTGCGCGCCTCGTTGCCGATGAACGAACTCTGCATTCCGCGGATGTTGAGCGTGGGCTTCTGGAACGCCATCTGGAGTGAGAGGTCGTCACGCTCGGGCTTCGCCACACCGAACACTTTGAGCAGGCGCGCGTCTTCATTCGGCACCGCGGCGATGAGGTCCTGCTCCTCTTTCGTGAGAGGCGCCAGGTCATCGTGGAAGCCGCTCACCAGGATGTTGCCCCGATCGTCCTTCATTGAAGCGAGGAGATGGGCGAGCCGCAGCGCGGGATTCGGCATCCAGTTGCCGTAGTTGCCGCTGTGAACCCCGCTTTTCGGGCCGTAGACGGTGAGCTGCGCGGTCTGAATGCCGCGGGCGCCGAACACGAGGGTCGGCTGATCGGTGAAATGCATCGGCCCGTCGAAGACGAGCATGAGGTCGGCCTTGAGCTTGTCCCGATACTTCTCGATCGCGGGCACGAGGTTGGGGGAACTGATCTCCTCTTCCCCATCCATGATCACGCGCAGATTCACGGTCGGCCCGAGGCCTTGAGCGGCCAGGGCGTCGAGCGCGGCCATGAAGGCGATGATCGGTCCCTTGGCGTCCGAGGCCGAGCGCGCGTAAACGCGCCAGTCGTTTTCGTACCGGCTCTGGTTGCCCGCGTCGGCGATTTCGCGAGCGCCTTCATCGTGACGGCCGGTGCGGAGAACCGGCACGAACGGGTTTGGCTGGGCCCAGCCCAAAGGGTTCACCGGCTGGCCGTCGAACTGGCAATAGATGAGGACAGTGGTGGTGGCGCCCGGGATGAGACGCTCACCCCACACCAGAGGATTACCGTCGGTCGGCAGAAGTTCGGCCTTGAAACCGCGCTTCACGAGCATGGCCTTGAGGAAAACAGCGTTCCTGTCGATGTTGGCGCGATCGGCGGCCACGTTGGGCAAGGCGAGAAGATCGAGGAACTCACCCACGATCGCTTTCTGGTTCGCCGAGGTCCAGGCTTCAACCTTCGGACGGAGGGTGTCTTGCGCGCCCACCGCGGAGGCGAGGACGAGAGTCAGAGGGAAAGCAGCGCGGCTTCGTTTCGTGAACATCCTCGGATCGTGCCAGACGAGGACGTTTGAGGCAACGTCAGCGCGCGAGCACCGTCACCGGGGCGATGGGGTACGACACACCGTTGATGACCACATCCATCGGGTGCCGGCCGGGGAAATGACGCCGCGTCGTGTGCTGTGCGAACGAAAGGACCTTCGAGAGAACGACGGTCTGGCGCGGGGCCAGATCGATGACACTGATCTTGAACACCTTGGCGCGGCGCGATCCATCGGCCTTCACGTAGCCCACGGCGAGGTCCAGGGACAGGCGTTGCGGGCGACGGCTTCGGCTTGTCACATCCACGATCACTCGAATCTTGTCGCCGATGCGGACTCGGGCGGGAGTCGCCTTGCCGCTCACCGCCACGGACGCCTGTTCGCCATAGCCGAGTGCTTTCAACGCCCCGGGGTGGCCCTGCTTGATCAGGAAACGCAACGCGTGGCGTACGAGAGCTGCGCGTTCGGCCGACGCACCCTTGAGCCAGCGTGAGGCGACTTCGATCAGAACATCCGAGTGATCCTTGCCGATGTCGTTGAGATTGTTCGCCACCGATCGTCGGACGTATTCGGAGGGATCGTCCTTCAGCAGCTCGAGCAGTTCGAGAACCGGCCGTGGATCCTTCTGAAACTCGCGGAGCCGTCCCGCCCATGGCAGACGCGGGCGGGATCCCTCGGAGACAAGCCGTCGAACGTGAGGATCGGGGTCCCGCGCCCATTCGCGGAACCGCGCCAGCGTGTGGTCAGGGTGACGCTCCAGGAAGGCGCGAATCGAGAACTCGGAAGTGAAGCGCTTCGTGATTTCGTACTGCGCCTTCATCGATGCGTCGAAATGGGCGTCGTCGAGACCATGCTCGGCCACGAAGAGTCCAAAGGGCAGGAAACGGAAGGCGTCCATGGAACCGCTGGTGGGCGGGCTTGAGTCGTGGCCAAGGGAACCGAGGATCGCCTCCACCGCGGCCGGGTAGTCGGCGGGGAGATGTTCACGGAGAGCGGTCGCGACATGCCGCGCCCGGTCCATCAGCTCCAGCCGGTCGAACTCCCGCGTCGCCGCCGAGACGAAGCTCTTCGCATCGAACCGCGGGTGCGCACGGGCGAGTGAGCGCGCGACCCGCTCGACCATGTCTCGATCGAATGAGTTCTTGAGAGGTTCGGCCATCGCGAGGTCGCCGAGGATAATTCGGTCATGTCATTCAATGCCATCCTGTTCGATCCAGTAACACGAGACTCGGCGAAAGTGTCGGTTCGCGCCTTCGGATCGTCGCTGGAAGTGACGGGCGGCCGCGAAACCCTGCGCATAGACGCCGCGAAATGCCAGCTCACCGCGGGCGGCTGGGACCGAGGATCGGTCCAGATCACCTGGTCCGGCGAGGGAGGTCTTTACGCCCTCTCCTCCACCGACCCGGGCGCCACCGCGGAGATCAGCCGGATTCCTCAATTCCAGAGCGCCCTGGATGCGACATCGAAGGCCCAGAAAGGGGCGAGGCGCAGCGGACACTTCGGTCTCGCTCTGGTGGCCCTGCTCACGCTTCTTCCGCTTCTTCTGCTGCTGGTTGTCCTCCTGTTCCGCGATCCCATCATCGACTTCGTCCTCGATCGGATACCGGTGACCATCGACAAGGAGGTCGGCAAGATGTTCGAAGGCCAGTTTCTGGCTTCAAAGGAACTGGTGCCGGAAAACGACGCAACCCGCGCGGTCACGCTGATCGTGGACAAACTGAAAGCGGCGAGCGCGGACCAGCGGTTCGATTTCAAGGTGAGCGTCCAGCGCAACAAAGAGGTGAACGCCTTCGCGGCGCCCGGCGGCCTCATCGTGGTCTACACGGGTCTCCTCGCGGAAGCCGGTTCCGCCGAGGAGGTGGCGGGGGTTCTCGCGCACGAGATGGCGCACGCCACGAACCGGCACTCGATGCGTCAAATGCTGTACGCGGGCGGCCTGCTCCCTCTCGCGGGCCTGCTGATCGGCCAGCCCGACGCGGCCGTGCTCTTCGCGAGCCTTGGCCAGCTTTCCGAGTTGAAGTTCTCGCGGACCCAGGAAGAGGACGCCGATCGCACGGGCTTCGACACACTCGTGACCGCGGGGGTCGCAACCGAAGGGATGGCGCGCTTCTTCGACCGCCTGGCCGCGACTTCCGGTGCGCCCCCGTCTTTTCTCTCGACGCATCCCTCGAGCACGGACCGAGCGGCCGCCATTCGCGCGCGCGCGAAGTCGGCCCCAGCCGCGCCGATCGAGCCGCTTCCCATCGATTGGGAGGCGGTCAAGGCTTCGATTCGATAGGCGCTCCGCTGCCCGGAGGCGACTACCGCGCGAGCGAAGCGGCCTTGATGATGTCGGCGAAGACTCCCGAGGCCGTGACCTCGGGGCCGGCGCCCGGACCACGAATAACCAGGGGTGAGTCCGAATAGCGGTCGGTCCAGAACGCGACCATGTTGTCGCCGCCGCACAGCGACGCGAACGGACTCGCCGCGTCGACCCGGCGCAAGCCCACCTCGGCCACACCATGGGTCACGGATGCGAGATAGCAAAGCCTTCCCCCATCGATCGACGCTTCCCTCGCTCGCGCCCCGATCGGGGCATCGAGTTCGGGAAGCCGGCTCCAGAACTCGCTGAGGGCCATGGCGTCCCACTCGGCCGAGGGAAGGAGGGACTCGCGCTTCACCGCCCCTGCTTCGAGCGGCAAGCCGGCTTCGCGGGCCAGGATGAGAATCTTTCGCGCCACGTCGGAGCCGGAGAGATCCTCGCGCGGGTTAGGTTCCGTGTAGCCAAGTGC
This sequence comes from Vicinamibacteria bacterium, assembly GCA_031405615.1. Taxonomy (GTDB): domain Bacteria; phylum Acidobacteriota; class Vicinamibacteria; order Fen-336; family JAGNNV01; genus JAGNNV01. Next base: position 5,778 of record JANNJB010000962.1, read on the forward strand.
GTGAGCTTCGCTGAGCGCGGCGCTGAAGGCTGCGCCATCCGCGACCCTGGTCATGAGGAAGCCAAGCGTCCCGGAAAGAGCGCCCTCGATCCGGCGGACGCGGTCTCCTGTGCGGACGAGATCGGCGAGGGTTCCGACCACGGGTAGCGCGGCGCCCACCGTGGTTTCATGAAACAAGGCGCCGCGGCCGCGGCGACGTCCGGCCTTTATCGAGCGGTAGGTCTCGAGATCTCCGCCGAAGGGTCTCTTGTTCGCGGAGACGACGTGGACCCCGGCGTCAAGAAGCGGGGCGTAGTAACCCATGGTTTCTTCGCTGTCGGTGCAGTCGACGAAGACCGCACTCGACCGGCGACTCAGCGTGGCGGCGCGGACGAGGTCAGCCATCACTTTCGCTGAACCTTCTTTTTCGACCGTCTCGCGCAGCGACGTTCCGGCCAAGCCTGGGCGGATGAGCATGTGACGACTGGTGGCGGCGCCGTCGATCTCGAGCCTGAGGCCCGCCCGCTCCCGCAGTCCGGATACCTGGGCGGTCATCTGGGCGACGAGTGCGCGGCCCACCCGGCCGAGGCCGGCGATGAAGACCGAGACCGTGCGGTGATCGGCGAAGAACGCTTCGTGGATGGCGTTCACGGCCCTCCGCTCATCCTCGCGGGAGACCACACACGAGACGTTCAGCTCCGACGATCCCTGCGAGATCGCACGGACATTCACGTGCGCCTCGCCCAGTACCCCGAAGATCCGGCCCGCGCTGCCCGGGGTATCGCGCATCGCAGCACCCACCACCGCGATCACCGACGCGTCCGGCTCGACCACGAGTTCGTCGATCAGCCCAGCCTGCCGCTCGAGGACGAACTCAGCGCCGATGCTCCGGCGCGCGCGTTCCACCGCCACGGGCTCGATCGCGAAGCAGATCGAGTGCTCCGAGGACGCCTGGGAGATGAGGATCACGCTCACCTGCTCGCGCGCAAGGGCGCCGAAGAGCCGCATCGCGATCCCGGGCACGCCAACCATTCCGTCCCCTTCGAGACGCAGCAGAGCGATGTTGGGGATCGAAGCCACGCCGCGAACCCCGAGCGGCGGCTTGTCCGCCTCTTCGCGGATCCACGTGCCCGCGAATCCAGGATTCAGTGTGTTCTTGATGACGAGCGGGATGTTCTTCGCCCGGGCCGGATGGACCGTGGGCGGGTAGACGACCTTGGCGCCGAAGTGCGACAGCTCCATCAGTTCGTCGTAACGAAGAGCGGCCATCGAGAAAGCGGTGGGGACGATCCTCGGGTCGGCGCTCATGACGCCGTCGACGTCCGTCCAGATCTCGATCGCCTCAGCATGGAGCGCGGCGCCAAAGATGGCCGCGGTGTAGTCCGACCCGCCGCGTCCAAGCGTCGTGGTCTCACCCGACTCCGTGGCGCCGATGAATCCGGTGACGATGGGAAGGGCCGTCTCAGTGCTCCACCACCTGGCGATGCGGTCGTCGGTCGCGGAAAAGTTCACACGCGCCGCGCCGAAGTTCTGGTCCGTGACCACGAGAGTCCGGGCGTCACACGCGGTCGAGGCACGTCCCGAGGCACGGAAGGCGGCAGCCACGATGAGCGCGCAGACCCGTTCGCCAAAGCTCACGATGCTGTCGAGGGTGCGAGGCGTACATTCGCGGACGAGAGACACGCCCTGGAGGACACCTCGCAGTTCAAAGGCCGCCCGAGTCACCGTCTCATGGAGGGTCGCCTTCTCATGGTTCGCCGCGAGGGCCGACACCGCCTCGGCGTGTCGACGCGCGATGGCCTCAAGCTCGCCAAGCCACGCCGCCGATCCGTGGACCGCCTTCTGCGAGGCCTCAATCAGAGAGTTGGTGATGCCGGAGAACGCGGAGACCACGACGATCACGCGGTCGGTTGCGGCCGCTTCGCCCACCAGCCGCACCACGTCCCGGATCCGATCGACCGAGCCGACCGAGGTGCCTCCGAACTTCATGACCTTCATAAATCGAGCCTGACTCGCGGCCGTCGCTGCACGATCTTATCGAGAAGCTGGCGGCTCACCTCATCGCTCCCTCCCGGCACTTGTGGCAAGCTACCGGGCTATGTCTACGACTCCCGGCCTTCCTCCGACTCGACTTCTAACCTGGCGCCGGGTTGCGGTCGGCGTCGGCGTTTTGTTGCTGAACCTCGCGTTCGTCCAGCCTGCGCGGCCTGCCGCCGCGGCTCCCCCGCAGGCCAAGGCGACCACCCAGAGCGGCGCCGCGCCGCTCGTCGCGCGCGGCGAGTACCTCGCCAACCGCGTCGCGATGTGCGTCCAGTGCCATTCTCCGCGCGATGCCAGCGGCGCCATTCGCATGTCGGAGAAGTTCCGGGGCGGCGCGATCCCGTTTAAGTCGCCGTGGCCCGACTCCGAATGGGCATACCAGGCCCCGAGCCTGGCCGGGTTGCCGGGCTTCACCGACGAGCAGATCGTGGCGCT
>JANNJB010000963.1:0-1632 GCA_031405615.1 Vicinamibacteria bacterium
ACTGGCTGGCCTGCTGGGTGGCCTGCACCCGGGTGGGCGCGGTGCCGCCTGAGTTCCTGGTCGATCAACGGTTCCCTTGCCTATCACAGCGGTTGGCCAGGGACCCTCGAAAGACTGGAAACGGTTATTGACTCGGACGGAGATCTCGAATCGGCGCTTCGTCCGGTGAAACTCTATGGCGCGCGCCTCCCGTCCTACTTCCGCTTCGACGCACGTGTGACCCGAAAGTGGAAGAAGTGGCAGGCCTTCATGGAACTCGTGAACCTCACCAACCACAAGAACGTTTTTGGCTACGACTACTTCCGAGTCCGTGAAAGCGGAGGCAGGATCGGTTTCACACGGAACGACGAAAAGTGGTTCACGATATTGCCCTCGATCGGTGTGTCCTGGAGTAACAGTTTCTAACTGTCCGTCGGTCCTCATCGTTTCTTTCCAAGCTTCAGTCGTGCGATCACGCCGCGATGAACCGCGTCGTACATCGATTCGATGAACATCGTCCCAACCACCGCGTCTCAATCGAGGCCGCCCTTGGCGTGGAAGTAGCGTGAGGTACAGTGTCGAACAGTCTCTGCGATGAAAAGGCTCAGTTCCGCGGTCTTCGCCCTGACGGTATTGCTGTGCGCGGGCGTTTTCGCCTCGGCTCAGCCTGTCCAGAACATCGCGCTGCGTAACTCCTTCGACCCCTTGGGCGCTGGCGCCCGCGGCCTGGGCCTGGGAGGCGCCTTCATCGCCGTGTCCGACGACGGGACGGCCGCCACCTTCAACCCCGCCGGCCTAGCGCAACTGCGAAGCACCGAGATCGCCCTGGTGGGCTTCACCGAGACGCTGACCTCGAGCGTCGCACGGGAAGGGGACCAGGTCGCCACAAGCAGCATCACGCACCGGCGGCCGGACTTCTTCGGGATCGCGGTCCCGTTCAAGGCTGACGGCCACAACATGACGATTCAGTTCTCATACCAGCGAGCAGTGGACCTGTTCGGCGAGGGCTCGGCGGCCGTGATCGAGAAGACCACGCTCGATAGCGTCCATCCGGCCCTGCCGGAGATCGAGGCCGAGTTCGTCGAGCGGGTCGCGACCGCGCAGGCGGGAGCCTTCGAGACACTCTCGCTCTCCGCCGGCTACGAGCTCACATCGCGGCTTTCGCTCGGGGCATCGTTCAACTACTGGTTTGGCGACTGGACGGTCGCGGGCACCAACGAGGTCGCGCTGCTGGGCAGCCTGAAGACGGGCTCGGGCCGGATTGTCCAAGGCAAGGTCTTCGAACTCGCTTTCGACCAGAAACAATCGATGCGAGCCTTCAGCCTGAACCTCGGCTTCCTGCTGAAGTACCCCCGCATCAGCGTCGGCGGACTGGCCCGGCTGCCCTTCGCCTCTAACTACGATCTGTCGGAAGGGGACGTCACGAACCTGTTCATTCCCGACGCTCTCGGCAAGACGACGCGGACCATCGAGGAGTTCACGGTCAAGAGCCAGCTCCGCTGGCCGCCTGCTCAAGAACGGCTTCGACGAGCGCCTGCGCGGCGGGGTGGCACTGACCGGCGGTGGGGCGCAGCTCGATGGCTTACTCGAGATCGCCGAGCAGGTTTTCGATTGCGGTGTGCGCTACGGCATGCCCGCGACCGGCGCCGAGGG